>JADGHC010000226.1 GCA_019689655.1 Microbispora sp. | reverse complement strand
GGGGCCCATTACAACAATTATCGGCGGCGGCCCGCGGGGGGGGTAAGGGGGGGGGGCCCGTCTCGTGGCTCGCGGTGAAGAGCCGGCTCAGGCGGCGGGCGTCGGCCCGGACGTCCTCGGGAACCGGATGACGTTCCCGCCCGTGTACGCCCTGAGGTCGACGATCTTCCTGTCCTTCCTGTCGCGCTTGGGCCCTCGGCGCAGCGCGGTCCTGATGTCCCTCACTTTGGCGAGCGGTTGGATCTTGGCGAGCGACGGCACCACCGTGAGCATGTTCGTTACCCCCCGACCGTGATGGTTCCGTGACCTTTCCGGAATACATACCGGAGACTCGGTAAAAAGGGTGTAAGGGCCCCAACGGTGGTCTCAGTACGGAAGCGGCCGGCCGGAGGGGGTGCGCAGGTCGAGATCGGCGGCGGACCGGCGGATTCGGCGCGGCTTGCGGATCCTCGTGCGTCTCATGGCCCTTCCTCCTTCCATGACGTAGGCAGCCTATGTCGCCCCGCCTGTCGCCGTCCTCCCGTTTTCGCTCAGAAGGAGCCGGGAACCCTCCGGCTCACGACGTTGATCCTGGTCCACGCGTTGATCTGCGCGATGGCCACGATCAGCGCGGCCAGTTGCTCCTGCGTGTAGTGCCGCGCCGCCTCGGCCCAGATGTCGTCCGGCACCGGGTCGGGCCGGTCGGCGATGCGGGTCGCCGCCTCGGCGAGCGCGAGCGCGGCCCGCTCCGCGTCGGTGTAGCACTGCGCCTCCCGCCACGCGGCCACCGACCACAGCCGCTCGTCGCTCACCCCGGACTTCTTCGCGTCCCGCGCGTGCATGTCCAGGCAGAAGGAGCACCCGTTGATCTGGCTGACGCGGATCTTCACCAGCTCCAGGGTGACGTGCGGCACGTCGCACCCCTGCAGGTAACGCTCCACGCCGCGCATGGCCTGGTACGCCTCGGGGGCCACCTTGGGGACATTGATCCTCTCGGTCATCCTCAGTTCCTCATCTCCGCGGCCCGCGTCACGCGGGCGAGCTTGTCCGGATTGAGGACCATGTCGACGGCGGTGACCCGCCCGTCCGCGACGGTGAGCCCGATCACGGTGGTCAGCTTCCCGTCCCGGTAGCGCAGCAGGCCAGGCCAGCCGTTCACGGTGGCGGGGACCAGCCGGTGCGACCCGAACCGGCGGATGCCGAACAGCAGCCTGGCCACCTTGGCCGCGCCGCGGACCGGCCGCCTCCCGGCGCGCACCCGGCCGCCGCCGTCGCTGCGCAGCACGACGTCCGGGTCGAGCAGCGCGAGCAGCGCGTCGATGTCGTCGCCCATGCAGGCCCGGGCGAAGGCGTCCGCCACCCGCCGATGCTCGGACGGATCAACGTCGAACCGGGGTGCGCGGGACGCGACGTGCGCCCGCGCCCGGGCGGCGAGCTGCCGGCAGGCCGCCGGGCTGCGCCCGACCGCCGCGCCCACCTCGGCGAACGTCAGGCCGAACACGTCGTGCAGCACGAAGGCGGTCCGCTCGGCCGGGGTGAGCGACTCCAGCACGACGAGCATGGCCATGCTCATCGACTCGTCCAGGGTCACCCGCTCGGCGGGGTCGGGCGCGGCCTCGGTGAGGACGGGCTCGGGCAGCCACGGCCCCACGTACTCCTCCCTGCGGTGCCGCGCCGAGCGCAGCACATCGAGAGCGAGCCGGGAGACCGTGACCACCAGCCAGCCGGTCACGTCCCTGATCTCGTCGCCGCCGTCCCCCGATTTGGCGGTGCGCAGCCGCAGCCAAGCGTCCTGCACCACGTCCTCGGCCTCGTCGAGGCTGCCGAGCAGGCTGTAGGCGACGCCGAGCAGCCGGGGCCGCAGCGCCTGGAACTCGGCGTCCAGGCCGGTCATCGCGCTCGCATGGTCCTTCACGTTCTGAGGACGGCACACGCCCTCAGTGTGTGACATCGCCTCCCGGGAGGTTCAGGCGGACTCCCTGATGATGAGGCGGGTGGGCAGGATGACCGGTTCCACTGGGCCGGCTCCGTCGATGAGCGTGAGCAGCAGCCGCACCGTCGCCTCCGCGACCTCCGCGAGCGGCTGGCGGATCGTGGTGAGCGGCGGATGGGTGGTGGCGGCGACCGACGAGTCGTCGAAGCCGCCCACCGCCACGTCGTCGGGCACCCGGCGTCCGGCCGCGCGCAGCGTGGCCAGCGCGCCGGCCGCCATGAGATCGGAGGCCACGAAGACCGCGTCCAGATCGGGGGTGCGCTCGAGCAGCCGCGCCATCGCGCTCTCGCCGCTGAGCTGGGTCCAGTCGCCGTGCTCGATCAGTTTCTTGGACGCCTTCCTGCCGAGCACGTCGGCGAAGCCCTCCAGGCGCTGGATGCCGCCCGGGGTGTCCATCGGGCCGGTGATCGTGGCGATCTTCTTGCGGCCCTGCTCGACGAGGTAGCGGGTCATCTGCCGGGCGCCTTCGCGGTCGTCGGCCGCCGCGTAGGGGATCACGTTCTCTTTCCCGACGACGGCGCCGCAGGCGACCGCCGGGATGCGCATCGACTCCAGCTCGTCCACCAGCGGGTCGCCCGCGTGCGTGGACATCAGCAGCACGCCGTCGGCGTGGCCGCCGCGCACGTAGCGCACGACGCGCTCGCGGTCGCCGTCGTCCCCGGCCAGCATGATGACCAGGGAGACGTCGCGGTCGGCCAGCCGCCGGCTCGCGGTGCGGATCGTGGTGCTGTAGTTGGGGTCTTCGAAGACCATCTCGTGGGGTTCCGAGAGCACCATCACCACCGACCCGGTCCGCTGGGTGACCAGACTGCGGGCGTTGCGGTTGACGATGTAGCCGGTCTCGGCGATGGCCCGGCGGACGGCGGCGTGCGCGGCCGGGCTCACGTACCGGTCGTCGTTGAGCACCCGGGAGACGGTGCCCCGGGAGACGCCCGCCGCCGCGGCGACGTCGTGGATGGTCGGACGCTTGGCCATGCTCGTATTGTCCCCCCGCCGATCAGCGCGTTCCCCCGTGGTCATCAGCTTTTCACGGCCCCGCCGGACAGGTCGGTCCGCCAGTGGCGCTGCATCGTGAGGAACAGCGCGATCAGCGGGATGAGCGACAGCATGGTCCCGGTGATGATCAGGTTGTACAGCGACGGCTGGTTGGCGCCCGCGGCGAGCAGCGTGTAGAGGCCGACCGTCAGCGGGAACGTGTGGTCGTCGCCCAGCATGATGAACGGCAGCAGGAAGTTGTTCCAGATCGCGACGAACTGGAACAGGAAGATCGTCACCATGCCCGGGGTCATCATCGGCAGCGCGACCTGGCGGAACAGCCGCCACTCGCTCGCGCCGTCCAGCCGGCCCGCCTCCAGCACGGAGCCGGGGATCGCCGCCCTGGCGTAGACCCTGGCCAGGTAGATGCTGTACGGGTGCAGGATCTGCGGCAGCAGCACCGACCAGTACGTGCCGGCCAGCCCGGCCGCCGACAGCAGCAGATACTGCGGGATCGCCAGCACGACCGACGGCACGAGGATGCCGCCGATGAGCAGGTTGAAGATGAGGTTCCGTCCCGGGAAGCGGTACGTGGCGAGCGTGTAGCCCGACAGGGTGGACACCGCGGTCGACAGCACGGCGCCGCCCCCGGCGTACAGGATGGTGTTGAGCAGCCACAGCCAGAAGACGCCGTCGCGGTAGGCGAACAGGTCGGCCAGGTTGGACAGCAGGCCGGTGCCGGGCGCGAAGGTCGCGGTGGAGAACAGCTCGGCCTTGGACTTGGTGGCCGCGATCACCACCCAGCTCACCGGGAACAGGGTGTAGATCGCGCCCAGCACGAGCACCACGGTCGGCACGATCCCCAGCGGGCGGCGCGGCGACGGGCGGGCGTGCCTGCGGCTTCCCGGCAGCGTGGTCGCGGTCATCGGCCCTCCCCGAACGCGTGGTTCTTGACGATCCGCAGGAACCCGAACGACAGCACGAGGGAGATCGCCGCGATCACCATGGACGTCGCGGCGGCCGAGTACAGGTCGCCGGTGACGAACGCGTCGCGGTACACCTTCATCAAGGGGCTCCAGGTCGAGCTGATCGTGTTCGTCAGCGGCCGCAGCGTGGTCGGCTCGGTGAACACCTGGATGGTCGCGATGACGGAGAACACCGTGGTCAGGATGATCGACGGCACCAGGAGCGGGATCTTGATGCGCAGCGCGATGGCCAGCTCGCTCGCGCCGTCGATCTTGGCCGCCTCGTAGTACTCCCGCGGCACGGCCCGCAGGTTCGTGTAGAGCACCAGCATGTTGAACCCGGTGCCGCCCCAGATCGCCACGTTCGCCATGGAGAACGTCACCAGGTCGGCGCCCAGGAACCGGTGATCGCCGAACGGGCTGAGGCTGGGCAGGTACAAAAAGCCCCACATCAGCGTCGCCGCCACGCCCGGCACCGCGTACGGCAGGAAGATCGAGATCCGGGTGAAGCGGGCGAGCCGTACGTGCGTCGCGTCGAGCATCAGGGCGAACACGAGGGCGAGCCCCAGCATCAGCGTCAGCACGAGCGCGCCGTACCCGAGCACGCGCAGCCAGCCGGCCCACAGCTCGCCGTCGCCGATCGCGGCGGCGTAGTTGGCGAGCCCGGCGAAGACCTCCTTGCGGGCGCCCTTGCCCAGGCCGAGGCCGGAGACCTTGATGCGCCGCAGGCTGAGATAGCACGTGTAGCCGATGGGCAGGGCCATGAACAGCGCGAACAGCGCCATCGCCGGGGCGAGGAACAGGTAGGGCACGGCGCCCGCGCGGCCGGCGCGGGCGCCCTTCGTCGGGGATCGCATCGTCACTGGGCGAGGCTGAAACCGGACTTCTGCATGTCGGCGACGGTCGCGTCCTGCATGCTCTGGACCGCGGCGGTGAAGTCGGACTTGGCCGCGACGGCCTTGTCGAAGGCGTCCTTGTACGCGTTGTACGTCACGTTGACGTCCGGGCCGAAGGTGAAGCCGCGCGCGGTCGCGCCGATGGCCGCGGCCTGCTGCCAGAAGTCGGGCTGGTTGGAGAAGTAGTCGGGGGCCTTGGTCATCAGCGCGGCGCCCTTGACGGAGGCCGGGTAGATCGCGCCTTCGTCGATGAGCAGCTTGAGCGCCTGCGGGTCGGTGTTCAGCCAGATCGCGAACTTCGCGGCGGCCGCCTTGTTGGGCGACTTGGCGGCGACGGCGGTGGAGGAGCCGCCCCAGAAGCCGCTGTAGTTCTCACCCGCGTTCCACTGCGGCAGCGGGGCGATGGCCCACTTGCCCTTGGCCTTCGGCGCGTTGCTCGACAGCACGCCCGGGCCCCACACCGCCGATGGCCAGGTGAGCAGCGTGCCGTCGTTGAGCGCCTTGTTCCACTCGGGGGTGAAGTACGGCATGCCGTCGATGACGCCCTCCTTCACCAGACCGCCCCAGTAGGAGGCGACCTTCTTGGTGGGCTCGTCGTTGACGGCGACCTTCCAGGCGTCGCCGCTGATCGACCACCACTGCGCGCCCGCCTGCTGGGCCAGCCCGGCGAACCAGCCGGGGTCCTTGCTGGAGAACGTGCCGAGGAAGACCTTGGGGTTCTTCTTGTGCACCGTGCGGGCGGCCTCGGCGTACTCGTCCCAGGTCTTGGGGACCTTGATGCCGTACTTGTCGAACAGGTCCTTGCGGTAGTAGAGCATCATCGGCCCGCTGTCTTGCGGAACCCCGTAGACGGCGTCGGTGCCGAGGGTCACCAGACTCCAGATGCCCTCGCCGAACTCGCCCTTCACCTGGGCGGTCTCCGCCTTGATGTCGGCCACGGCGTCCGCCGCGACGAAGGACGGCAGCATCTGATACTCGGCCTGGACCAGGTCCGGCGGGTTGCCGGCCTTGGCGGCGGTGAGGAACTTGGCCGCCGCGTCGTCTCCCCCCGCCTGCTTGCTGACCGTGACCTGGATGTCGGGGTGGGCTTGGTTCCACACCGCGACGATCTTGTCCATGTTCGGCACCCAGGTCCAGTAGGTCAGCTTCACCGGACCGGCCGCCGCCGCGCTCTGGCTCGCGGCCCCGGCGGACGGCTCTTCGGAGCCGCCCGAGCAGGCCGTCGAGAGCGCGGCGGCGAGGATCGCGACCGCCGCCACTGCTAACCGGTTGACGCGCATATGGTCCTCCAGGCGGATGGGGGGAGGGGAAGGAGAGACTGCGAATGTTCTGGGAGCGTTCACAGACTGAAAGGTCGCTCACGCGCTGTCAATGGCCGTTACGCGGTTGTTAAACACCCTTGCTGATCAGCGCGAATCGGCGACGTCTTCTCGGCTGGATCGTTGTGCGCTACTGTGCACGTTCACAGAAGCAAAATCGAGGGGGAGACGTGCCCGGATATCCCGTCCTGCCCGAGGGCCTCGCGTACGGCGGGGACTACAACCCCGAGCAGTGGCCGGAGGAGGTGTGGCGGGAGGACATCCGCCTGATGCGCGAGGCCGGGGTGAACCTGGTCACCGTCGGGGTCTTCAACTGGGGGCTGATCGAGCCGGAGGAGGGCGTCTACGACTTCGCCCGGCTCGACCGGATCCTCGATCTGCTCCACTCGGCCGGGGTGTACGTCGACCTCGCCACCCCCACCTCCTCGCCGCCCACCTGGTTCCGGCGCCGCTACCCCGGCAGCCGCCTGGTGGACCGGGAGGGGCACGTGCTCGGCGGGGGCTCCCGGCACAGCTTCTGCCCCAGCTCGCCCGACTACGCCGCGGCGTCCGAGCGGATCGTCGCCGCCCTCGCCGAGCGGTACGCCGGGCACCCCGCCCTGGCGATGTGGCACGTGCACAACGAGTACGGCTGGGCCAACGCCCACTGCTACTGCCCGACCTCGGCCGAGGCGTTCCGCGCCTGGCTGCGGGACAGGTACGGAGACGTGGCCACGCTCAACGCCGCCTGGGGCACCACCTTCTGGGGGCTGACGTACGGCTCGTTCGAGGAGGTCGAGCCGCCCGTCGTCGCGCCGGTGGGCCTGGTTCCCGGGCTCCAGCTCGACTTCATGCGGTTCTCGGTCGACGCGCACATCGCCTGCTTCCGCCGCGAGCGCGAGACGATCCGCCGGTTCAGCGACCGGCCGATCACGACCAACTTCATGATCCCCAACTGCAAGCCGATGGACTACTGGCGGTGGGCGGCGGAGGTCGACGTGGTGGCCAACGACCACTACCTCGACTCGTCGCGGGCCGAACCGCACATCGAGCTCGCCATGGCCGCCGACCTCACCCGGTCGCTGGCCGGAGGCCGCCCCTGGATGCTGATGGAGCACTCGACGGGGGCGGTCAACTGGCAGCCGCGCAACCTGGCCAAGCGGCCGGGGGAGATGCGCCGCAACACCCTCGCCCACGTGGCGCGCGGCTCCGACTCGGCGATGTTCTTCCAGTGGCGGGCCTCCCGCTACGGCGCGGAGAAGTTCCATTCGGCGATGGTGCCGCACGCCGGGACCGACTCCCGGATCTGGCGCGACGTGGTCGCGCTCGGCGCGGACCTGCGCAGGCTCGCCGGGGTCAGGGGTGAGCGCGTGACGGCCGAGGTCGCCCTGGTGTGGGACTGGGAGTCCTACTGGGCCCTCGAATTCGAGTGGCGCCCCTCGTCCGACCTGCGCTTCCGGGAACGGATGGACGCCTACTACGAGGCGCTGTGGCGCGAGCACGTCACCGTCGACTTCGTCCACCCGTCGGCCGACCTGTCGCCGTACCGGCTGGTCGTCGCGCCCAGCTCCTATCTGCTCGGCGAGGCGCCGGCGAAGAACCTGCACCGCTACGTGGAGGCGGGCGGCCACCTGCTCGTCTCCTACTTCTCCGGCATCGTCGACGAGAACGACACGATCCACCCGGGGCCGTACCCGGGGGCGCTGCGGGAGGTGCTCGGCCTGACCGTCGAGGAGTTCCACCCCCTCCGCGAGCACGAGACCGTGACCTTGCGGCCCTCCGCGGCGACCGGCCGGATCTGGTCGGAGCGCGTACGGCTCGCGGGAGCGCGAACCGTGCACGAGTTCGCCGACGGCCCCGACGCCGGGCACCCCGCCGTCACCCGGCACGACCTGGGTGCGGGCACCGCGTGGTACGTGTCCACCGCTCTTGACGTCGGGTCGGGCCTGCGCGGGCTCGTCGCGGAGGTTCTCGACCACGCCGGGGTGTCCCGGCCGCGCGGCCTGCCCGACACCCTGGAGCTCGTACGGCGGGGCGACCACCTGTTCCTCATCAACCACGCGGACGCCCCGGTGACCGTGCCCGGGGTGACCGGCACCGGTGTGCTCGACGGCGCCGCGTACGACGGCTCGGCGACGGTGCCCGCCGGAGGCGTCGTGGTCGTCCGCGTCCAAGCTCCCCCGTCGTGACAACCTGACCTTGTCGCGGCGGGGGTTCGGGGGCGTCCACCCATCCTCTCCTGACCGGAGGACCCATGAAGAAAATCCTGGCGGCGCTCGTCCTGCTCGCCGCCGCGGTGCTCACCGCCGGGCAACCGGCGCACGCCGCCAACTCCCTGACCATGCTCGGCGCCGACGTCTCCTCGCTGCAGCGCTCCCTCGATCTGGGCGCGAAGTACTACGACGCGGCGGGCAACCAACGGGACCCGCTCGACATCCTCAAGGGCGTCGGCGTCAACTACATCCGCCTGCGGATCTGGAACAACCCCGCCAGCGGCTACAACAACAAGGACAAGGTGCTCCAGTTCGCCAGGACGGTCAAGGCCAAGGGCCTGAAGCTGATGATCGACTTCCACTACTCGGACACCTGGGCGGACCCCGGCAAGCAGTACAAGCCCGCCGCCTGGGCGAGCCACGGCATCGGCCAGCTTCAGACCGACGTCTACAACTACACCTACGACGTGTGCTCCAGCCTCAAGGCGCAGGGCACCGCCCCCGACAGCGTGCAGATCGGCAACGAGATCAACGTCGGCATGCTGTGGAACGACGGCAAGGTCATCAACAACGACTTCACGAACCTGAGCCTGCTGCTCAAGGCCGGCTACAACGCGACCAAGGCGTGCAACCCCGGCACTCAAGTGATCATCCACACCGCGAACGCCGACAGCGACGCGCACGCCCGCTGGTTCTACGACGGCATCCGGGCCAAGGGCGTCTCCTGGGACATCACCGGCCTGTCGTACTACTGCATGTGGCACGGCACGCTGTCCAACCTGTCCAGCGTGATCTCCGACATGCGGTCCCGGTACGGCAAGCCAGTCGTCATCGCCGAGACGGCCTACCCGTTCACCGCCGACAACGCCGACTGGGAGCCCAACTCGGTCACGTCGGGCTGCCCAGGGTACGGCCTTACCTGGGAGGGGCAGGCCGCCGAGTTCGCCGCGGTGCAGAGCACCGCCCGCAACGCGGGCGCCGTCGGCGTCTTCTACTGGGAGCCGACGTGGTACGCCGTGCCGGGCAACGGCTGGGACCCGGCGAACATCAACGGCACCGGCGACGGCTGGGACAACATGGCCGTATTCAACTGGACCGGCCACATCAACCCGAACGTCAGGTGGACCCCGTAGCCGCCTGATGCCGAGCGGGCCGTCCTGCGGCAGTGCATCCCCCGCAGGACCAGACACTTAAA
>JADGHC010000225.1 GCA_019689655.1 Microbispora sp. | reverse complement strand
AAGGTCAGCGAGTTCACGACCGGCAAGCTGGACCTGGCCCCGCTGAACTCGGCCCCCTCCGTACACGGGATGTTCGAGCAGCGCCGTTTCCTGGCGAACGGCGACCGTCTCTACCTCGCGACCTATCCGGAGGAGGTGTGGGGCAAGCTGCGGGAGAGGGACAAGGTGCTGGCCTTCGACCTCAAAACCGGCAAACAGCTGTGGGAGTCGTCCGGCACCCAGCCGACCAAGCTGACCTTCATCCGGGCCGACGACCGCGGCGTGCTCGCCCTGGAGGTCGGCGACCGGCGTGACCTGGCCCCCAGGCTCGTCCGCCTGGACGCGGCCACCGGCAAGGCCGCGGAGGTGGCGCAGCTGCCGCAGAAGTACGGCACCGATGGGGACGCGGCGCGCGTCTTCGAGCGCAACGGCGCGGTCGTCATCGTGCCGTGGACCTCGGTCGGCGTGAAGCACGCGGTCATCTGCGTGAACACCAAAGAGAGCTGACCGATTCACGGCCGGGCGCCACGGGCCTTCCCAATCCTGACCTTATGGAAAAACGAAAGAGCGCTCCGTTCCTCCTCCGAAGGGAGGAGCGGGCGCTCTCGTCTCGTACGGCTCCGCCGGCCTCGGTGCCCGTGGCCCGCAACGGCCGCGGGCCACGGCCTGGAGACGAACGCGGCTACGCCGCCGTGACGGTCTGGCCCACGTCCCTTTGGGCCGCGGCCGCGATGGACAGCATCGTCTCCGCGTAGGGCAGCAGGCGTGCACCGGCCTCCGTCAGGCTGATCCTGCGGCTTCTCCGGTCGAACAGGGTCGCCCCGACGGCCTCTTCGAGGTTCCTGATCTGGGCAGTGACGCTGGACTGGGCATAATGCAGCTTCCTTGCGGCCTTCGTGAAGCTCAGCTCCGCCGCGACCTCGCGAAATGTGCGCAACTGCTGCAGGTTTACGGAGAACACTGCAATCCTCCCATAACCACGAAGACAGCCTACGACCAAAGGTGAGGCGTCACTCTGAGTGACAGATCGATGCTGCCGTCGAGCATCCTTTCATGATCGAGGCGACAGGCGGATTGCCGGGCCCGCTCACTGATGTCCCGCCGGGACGGATGGCCGATCGGCGCCCCGCAGCCGTGCCGCTCCGCACGACTGACCGGGGTTCCCGCCGGTCCCGGAGGGCGGGGGCTGGGAATCCCGGTCAGTCAAACGGGGTGTGAGGTCAGCCGTTCACCGTGGTCGCCGTCCCGGTGAGCCGCCGCCGGGCGGACGCGCGCAGCGCCGCGATGAGCGTGAGCGCCATGGTCAGCACGGAGATGCCGGTGACGACGTAGAGGCCGTAGTGATAGCCGGACAGGGTGCTTTCCGGGGTGCTCGCCGGGCCGCCGGCCGACATGGTGGCGGTCACGATCGCCAGGACGATCGCCGCGCCGACCTGGTATCCGGTCTGCAGCACGCCCGCGGCCAGCCCCTGCTCGGAGTCGTCCACTCCGGTGGTCGCCTGGACGTTGGCGGCGGGGAAGGAGAAGGGGAAGGCGATGCCGATGAGGACGATGCTCGGCAAGATCCCCCAGGCGTAGGAGGACGTCTCGTCGATCCGCAGGAACAGCAGGTACGAGGCGGTGTAGGCGAAGAACCCCGCGAAGATCATCCACTGCACGCCGAAACGCGAGATCAGCTTGCCCGCCCGCGGCGCGATGGTCATGATCAGCAGGCCGATCGGGAGGAAGGACAGCGCCATCTGGATCGGCGACCACCCGCGCAGGGACTGCAGGTAGAGGCCGCCGATGAACTGGAAGCTCATGTAGGTGCCGAGGATCGCGGCCGCGACCAGGCTGGCGCCCACGAGCGCGCGGTTGCGCAGCAGGCCCAGGCGCAGCAGAGGCTGGGCCGTACGGCGCTCGATGACGACGAAGATCACGAGGAGGGCCGCGGAGACGGCGAACAGCCCCAGGGTCCGCGCCGACGCCCATCCCGCCGCGGGGGCCTCGACGATGGCGTACACGAGCAGCAGCATCGCGGCGGTCACGGTCACGGCGCCGGCCACGTCGAACGAGCCCGTGCCGCGGTCCGACCTGGCGTCGCGGGGCACGAGCGAGAGGGCGCCGACGAACGCGACGAGCGCCACGGCGACGGGGAGCAGGAACGTCCAGCGCCAGCTCACCTCGGTGAGCGAGCCGCCGACGATGACGCCGGTGGAGTAGCCGACCGCGCCGCACGCGGTGTAGATGCCGACCGCGCGGTTGCGCTGCGGGCCTTCGGCGAAGTTGGTGATGATGATGGACAGGCTGGCCGGGGCGGTGAACGCGGCGCCGACTCCCATGACGAACCGGGCGACGATCACGACCAGTCCCTCGTTGGTGAGGCCGCCGACCAGCGATCCGATGCCGAAGACGGCGACACCCAGCAGGAACATGCGCCGGCGGCCGAGCAGGTCGGCCATGCGGCCGCCGAGCAGCAGGAAACCGCCGAACCCGAGGACATAGGCGCTGACGACCCACTGCACGGCCTCGGTGGTCATCCCGAGGTCCGCCTGGATCGGCGGCACGGCGATGCCGACCATGATGTTGTCGAGAGCATCCAGGGAGAATGCGGCGCAGACGCTGACGAGCAGGCCCCACTCGCGAAATCCCCAGGAATTCCCGGTTGCCGCCGCCCGTCTGTCGGCTTCGACTAACGTGTCGATCTTCTCTTCTCTGGAAGTGGTCATGGTTGTCCCAATCCACTAGTCGGTGCCGGTCGTTTCGTCACTGCCGCCGCGCGGAGGGGGTCCTCGTGGTCCCCGCCGCGCCTTGAGCGAAGGTCGGGCCGCTCGCGTCCGATCCGGCGGTACGGCCAAGGGCGGAGGGGCGCAGCCTCGCGCCCCCGGCCGTGACAACCGTCCCGGTTATGCCTTGAGCCCGAGAGGGAAGGGAGCCTGCGGGGTGCCGCCGAGGAGATGGGCCCCCGCCGACTGCACGATCTGGTCCTGCGCGAGGATGTGCTGGCACATGGTGTGCAGGTCGCGAAGCCAGCGGTCCAGGGGAGAGGTCCGGTAGATCGAGGCCGTTCCGACGAGGTCGGACAGGCGGGAGACGATCGTCCGGGCCGTCCGGAACGCGTTGAGCCGGGCCAGCGCCGTGGAGACCTGCTGGTCCGGGGTCGGCTCGATTCCGGCCTCCAGGCGGTGCCACAGGTCGTTCAGCGTGCCGTAGACCGCGTAGCGCGCCGCGGCGAGCTCCATCTCCGACTGGCCGATGGCCATCTGCACCCGGTAGCTCTCCGCCCAGGGCGTGCCCGTCGCCCGCTCGACCCGCTCGGCCGCCAGTTCGCGTACGTGGTCGAGCGCGGCACGCGCGACGCCGAGTGGCACGCCGGGCACGTTGCCGAGGAAGGCGTCGGGCGCGCCCAGGGGCCCGGTGCGGTGCGACTTGGTGAAATCGAAGGAGCGCTCCTCGGGCACGAACAGGTCGGTCACCCGGTAGTCCATGCTCCCGCTGCCGGCCAGGCCGGTGGTGTGCCAGGTGTCGACCTTCTCGAACTCCTCGGCACGGGCCAGCATGAGTCGCCAGTTGATCGGCGCGCCGCCGGGCCCCGGCTCGGGCTTGCCGTCGCGGTACACCACGCAGCCTCCGACGACCCAGTCGGCGTGCGTGACGCCGCTGCCGAACGGCCAGCGGCCGGTGACGCGGTAGCCGCCCGGCACCCGCTCGGCACGGCCGACCGGGAAGATCAGGCCCGCGGTGATCGCGTCGGGGTTGGCGAGCATCTCGCCGACGACGGACTGGTCCAGGTAGCCCGCGTAGATCCAGGTGTCCATGCCGATCATGGCGCACCAGCCCGCCGCCGCGTCGCCGTACGAGAGGGCCTCGATGACCTCGCACTGCTGGGCGAAGGTGAGCTCGGGTCCGCCCCACTCCTTGGGCATGCCGATGCGGAACACGCCCGTGGCGCGGAGCAGTTCGACGACGTCCTCTGGGAGTCGCCGGGTGCGCTCGATCTCCTCGGAGCGCTCGCGCAGCAGAGGGGCCGCCGCCCGTGCGCGCGCCAGAATCTCTTCGGGTGAAGCGGCGGCCGGCTCGCGGCCCGTCATGGGACGCAGAGTCGTCTCCAGCATGGTCATTGGAACCTCCTGTGCCTGTGGCTTCGCCTCTGATCCGGTCGCGACGACGACTGCTGACGCCCGGTGGTGATTCCTTCGGGGCAGCCGGCACCCTCGAAGCGGGCCGGCGGCCCATGAACGGGACGGTGCAACAGTCCTGGCTGCTCTCGCAGCGGGTCCCACACTAAAAACGGTGGTCTGTCACCTTTCGCCGGAATGCGCACGCACTCTGGCACGTCCGCACACGCCGGACGTGACGACGTGCCCATCGCAGTCGCGGCCCCTGCGACCGGCGGTTCACTGCCTCCTCTCCCGGTGTTCAGGCACCTGCCCGATCTAACCGCCGTGTAGGACTTTAACGGTTATAAGCCCACGCTCACAACCGGTGACTTATGCTTGAGTGGTTAGAACTGGCGAAAGGGAGGATGTCGTGACGATGACGGCCGACCCGCGTCCGTTCGCCGGGGAACCCCTCGCGCTCGACCTGCTGAACACGCGCTGGAAAGAGCACGGCGTGCTGCACGACCTGCTGGACTCGCCCGACGGTCTGCGGGTGTGGCTGGCCGGCCGTGGTCTGGCGGACCGGTTCCCGTCCGACGAGGCGTCGCTGCAGGCGGTGTTGCGCGCACGCGAGGCGCTGGCCGCCGCGACGGCCGACCCGGGCAGTCCCGCGACCCTCCGGCTGGTCGACGACGTGCTCGCGCACGGCCGCGTACGGCTCACGCTGACCGCCGGCGGTCCCGGCGAGACCGCGGAGTTCGATGACCCGGCATGGGGCGCGGCGTGGACCGCCGTCCGCGACTACCTGCGCCTGCTGGCGGAGGCGCCGGACCGGATCCGCAGGTGCGCCCAGCCGGACTGCATCCGCTACTTCCTCGACACATCCCGCAACGGCAAGCGCCGGTGGTGTTCGATGGCCTTGTGCGGAAACCGCGTCAAGGCCGCGCGACACTACGCCCGGACCCGGGAGTCCCAGGGGTAGGCCGTGCGGCGGCGGTGCCCGCAGCACGCCTCACGTTGGAAGGTTCCCGCTCATGTCTCGCGTAACTCTGCCCGAGCACCTCGTCGCCGTGCTCGCCCGCCCGAATCCCTGCGTCATCGCCACCGTCCGCGGGGACGGCGCGCCCGTCACCGTGGCCACCTGGTACCTGTGGGAGGACGGCAAGGTGCTGGTCAACATGGACGCCGGTCGCAAGCGTCTCGACCACATCCGTGCCGACCCCAGGGTCTCGCTGACGGTGCTGGACGCCGAGAGCTGGTATCGCCACATCAGCCTGCAGGGCCGGGTGGTGTCCCTGGAGGACGACGAGAACCTGAAGGACATCGACCGGCTCGCCGTCCACTACACCGGCGAGCCGTACCCGAACCGCGAACGGCCGCGGGTGAGCGCCCGGATCGAGATCGACACCTGGCACGCGTGGGGCTGGCCCTCCGGGGAGTGAGCCGTCCCGCGCGCCGGTGTGCGCGCGTCGGGCTCCCGGAACCGGCGAGGGGTTCCGGGAGCCCGGACGGAACGGCGCGGCGGGGGACCGGTCAGACGGACGCCCGCGCCGCCTCGAACCGCTCCCGAAGCTGCGCCCTGCGGAGCTTGCCGATGCCGGTCTTCGGGATCTCCTCCTTGGCGACCGGCACGACGTACGCCACCTCGGCCCCGAAGGCGTCGGCGACCCGGTCGCGGATCAGCCGCTCCGCCTCGGCGACCGGCGTGCCCGCGCGCGGGTGGAAGAAGACCGCCAGCTCCTCGGTCTCGCCGTCCTCCCCGGTCACCAGGCAGGCCACGGTGTACGACGGCACCACGAAATCGAACTCCTCCACCCGGGCCTCGATCTCATGGCCGTGATAGGTGACGCCGCCGAGCTGGATGACGTCGTCCGCCCGGCCGGTCACCGTGAGGATGCCGTCCTGGACGTAGGCGAGGTCGCCGGTCTTGAACCAGCCGTCCGGGGTGAACGACTGACGGTTCTGCTCGGGGTTGCGGTAATACCCGCTGGTCACCGTGGCGCCGGTGGCCTGCAGCCTGCCGACCACGCCGGGCGGCACGAGCTGGTTGTGCTCGTCGACGACGCGGACCATCGTGCCGGGCTGGGGCCGGCCCACGGGCACGTACCGCTCGTCGTCGGCCTCGATCGTGGAGAACTCGCAGTCCACCACGCCCGCGGAGGTCTCCGACATGCCCCAGCCGGGCCACATCGCGTCGTGCGGCAGCCCGAAGGGG
Organism: Microbispora sp.; assembly: GCA_019689655.1. GTDB lineage: Bacteria > Actinomycetota > Actinomycetes > Streptosporangiales > Streptosporangiaceae > Microbispora. The sequence goes on along the minus strand of JADGHC010000225.1, from coordinate 3,257 downwards.
GCCAGCAGCCGCAGGAACCGGCGGACCACGCCGTTACGGATGGCCTCGCCGCCGTTCATGATGTACCGCAGGCAGCCCAGGTCCCACGACTGCTCCCTGAGCCGGTCGGCCTGGTCGTTGATGAGGCCGAAGGCGAAGTTGGGCGCCCACGTGGTGTCCGCGCGATGCCGGTCGATGGCGGCCATCCAGCGCAAGGGGTCCTCGAGGACCCACTCGAACCTGGCGTGCACCTGGTGGCAGCCGAGGTAGACGTCCCGTACGTGGAACATGACGAGCCCGCCCACGTGGTCGAGCGGCATCCAGTTGAAGGTGCGGGTGTGGCGGCCCAGCCCGTTCACCCGTACCGTGCCCGCGGTGCGGGCCAGCACGTTCCGATGCGTGAGCACCACGGCCTTGGGCACGCCGGTGCTGCCGGAGGTGAGCAGATACATGGCCGGGTCGCCGGGCTGCGCCGGGTGCCAGGCGTGGTCGGGGGCGTTCGTGAGCAGCCGGCGGGTGTCGCCCAGCCACGCGGCCTCCCAGTCCGGATCGGCCGCGACCTCCGGGGCGAGCCGCTGCCCCGCGCCCGTGATCACATGCGGCTTCCCGTAGCCGTTCCAGACGAGCCGGAGCAGCTCCGGCGCGGCCTCCCGCTGGGCCGCGGTCGCCCCGGCGTTGACGGGCATCGGGACGAAGCCGCCCAGGATGCATGCCCAGAACGCGGTCAGCAGCTCCGGGTCGTCGGCGATCTGCAGGATGATCGTCTCTCCGGGCCGCACGCCCGCGGCGCGGATGCCGGCCAGCATGCGCGCGGCGTCGTCCAGCAGCCGCCGGTACGTCAGCGCGTACTCCGAGCCGTCCATGCGGATGAAGCAGACGCCTTCGGCGCCCTCCGCCCGCGCCGCGCGGACGAGCGCCTCGCCGATATGCGCGACCTCGGGCTCGACGGCCGGGCCACCGTCGAGGAAGGAGACGCCGGCTGTCGTCACGTCGGTGGCCGTCATGCCGACCGTGCCTCCTCCGCGGTCGCCACGATCACCAGCGGCCCCCGCCCGTGCCCGGGCGCCTGCTCCTTGCGGAAGCCGCCGTACTCGGCCGTCACCGTGAGGCCGGCGTCGGCCAGCAGCTCGCGCACCTCGGGCCCGGTGAGGACCGCCTGGTCGAAGAAGTTGTCGTACATGGACACCCGGCCGTCGGACTCCCGGACGAGAAGGGTCTCCTCGTTCCGCCAGTTCGCGGCGTGCGGGTTGAGCGACTGACGGGCGAGCCGGGTGATGAGCACGCCGTCGCCGCGGTGGTGGGCGATTATGTGCTGCTGGAAGGTCTCCACGAAGTTCAGCAGGTGGCCGAACTCCAGCACGACGTGACCGCCGGGCAGCAGCAGTTCGCGCATCTTCCGCAGGACCCCGCGCAGCTCGGTGCGGGGCAGGTAGTTGAGCGTCATGAACAGGCTGTAGACGAGGTCGAACCTGTCGTCGGTGTCGAACTCCTCGATCCGCCCGTGAACGTATTGGACGTTCGTGCCGCCGGCGTGCACCGCGTAGTCGATGAAGCCGGCGCTCTGGTCGACGCCGACGCACGAGTAGCCGCGCGCGCCGAGCTCGCGGAGGTTGGTCCCCGTGCCGCAGCCGAGGTCGAGGGCCCGTCCGCCGTCCGGCATGAGGGAGGCCAGGAACTCGGTCTCCGCGGCCAGGTTGCGGAAGTCCCTGCGCATGATCTCGTAGTACTTTCCGGGGAACTCGAAGCTTGTCACTGCGTCGCCTTTCCGGTCGTCGGTGGAATCCGGGGGAACTGGGGGGTGGGCCGTCAACGGTCCGAGAGGGAGGCGTCGGTCTGCTTGCGGAACTCCCTGGGAGTGATGCCGTACCGATCCCGGAAGAGACGGCTGAAGTGGGAGGCTCCGTAGAATCCCGACCGCTCGCCGACGGCCGCGATGGACAGGTGACTGAGCCCGGGATCGGCCAGCTCGGCCCGGCAGCGAGCCAGTCGCTCGTCACGTATCCACCGGGCGGGGCTGGTGTTGTGCTCCTGGAAGATCTTCTGCAGGTAGCGCAGCGAGACGTTGTGCTGCTGGGCGACGACGGCCGGGCTGAGATCCGGATCGGCCAGCCGCTCGCGGATGAAGGCCTGGATGCTCAGCATCAGCGACTGCTTGCCCGCGTCGGGCCGGGTGCCCAGCGACCGCATCCGTTCGGACAGGAACGCCGCGGCCAGGCCGGCCACGCCCCCGCCCAGCAGGTCGATCGCCGTTTCGACCTTGTCGCTGTGTTTCTCCAGCCCGACGATGAGGCAGGACATCAGCGCGCCGAGACCTTCCGACCCGTCCCAGGCTTTCGCCGTGAGCAGTTGCGCGTCTTTGGGAGTGAGCCCCATGAGACGATGCGGAAACAGCAGGGTCGCCATTTTGAACCGTTGCGGCATGACGATTTTGTAGGGCCGCAAACTGTCGTAGCAGACGAGCTCGGCATTCCGGACGACCGCATGCCGGCCGTCCTGGAAAACCCATATCTCGCCTTCCGTCGGACGACAGACCCGCAGGTATCCGTCGGCTTTTCGGTCGATCATCCTGTCGGGCCGGATATATTCGCGTGGCCCGCCGGCTACCATGGAGAACCGTACTTCGCCGAACTGCTTGCTGACCGTCGTCCCCTCGAGCACGGGGTCGTGATCGCGAATGATCTCCAGGTGGCCCTTCGAATTCGCGATCGGCTTCTTCTCGACACCGGTCTGACCCGCGTGCGGTACATGGACGTGCAGCATCGACTGATCACCCCGACTGTAAGACCTCGTGGTAGACGTGCCGTTTTCCCAAGCACAACCGCGACCGCTTCATACGGGGCTCTTGTCCCTCATCGGACTGATATAGCCCCTTGGTCCGCTTTTTCGGTAAACATCAGAACATACAGGTTTGTCGTTTTCCAATCGTGATCGAAAACTTCGATGACTGTCTTGACGGCGTGATACCGCCGGTGAACGGCGACATGTGGCCGGGCAGGTTCGCCGGAGGCATGCGTGGCCGTGACAGAACGCGTGCGCGATTGGTCAAGCCGGCGGGCGCACCCCTCGCTACCCTCCCCCGAGCGTGAGAAATGGACCGGCGGACATGGCCGTGGACACGAGGAGATCGGCGTGATCAGGTCGCGGCGCCACGAGGGCGAGCAAGCCGTGCAGAAAAGGGCGGGCGAGGGTCACGAGGGCTGGGGTTCACCCATGTTCGACGACGTCATCCCGCCGGCTTTCGCCCAGTTCCTGAGTCGGCAGCGCATGCTCTTCATCGG
>JADGHC010000224.1 GCA_019689655.1 Microbispora sp. | reverse complement strand
CCCTTCCCCCGGCCACACTCGCCGGTCCCGCCCGCCGGATATGCCCGCCGGCACGGGGTCGCCCGGCCGCCCCTGCCGTACCCCGGCGGAGTTTTTCCATTGGACGTATACGAGTAAACCCGTTAGTCTGCTTTCCACTTCTAACGGAACGAAGCGTTAGAAGTGGTGACGAAAGGACGGCCATGAGCTTCACCACGGGGCATGTCGGGCTGAACGTCTCCGACCTCGACAGGTCGGTCCGCTTCTATCGGAAGGTCTTCGGCTTCGAGGTGGCCGCGGAGTCGGCCGACGAGGCGCGCCGGTACGCGTTCCTCGCCCAGAACGGCACGCTGGTGCTGACGCTGTGGCAGCAGAGCGAAGGCACGTTCGCCACCGGCCTGCCGGGGCTGCACCACCTGTCGTTCGAGGTGCCGGACATCGAGGCCGTACGCAGGGCGGAGGCCGTCGTCCGCGAGGCCGGGGCGACGATCCACCACGGCGGCATCGTGCCGCATCGCGAGGGCGGCTCCTCGGGCGGCCTGTTCTTCGAGGACCCCGACGGGATCCGGCTGGAGATCTACGCGTCGAGCGGCGCCGACGAGCGCCCCGCTCCCCACTCCGACGCCCCGACCTGCGGATTTTTCTGATATGCGGCACGAAGGGGAGATCGCGGTTCAGCGCCGTGCGGGCGTCCGGCTGGCCGAGCACGGATCGGCCCGCGTGCGGGCCGAGATCCCGCAGGTCGCGGCACGGTTCCTGGAGTCCCAGCGGATGGTGGTGATCGGCGCGGAGGACCGTGAAGGCCGGGTGTGGGCCGCACCGCTCACCGGCCGGCCGGGCTTTCTCGCCGCGGCGGACGACCGTACGATCCTCGTGGACGCGGTGCCCGGGGCGCCGCTCGCGGGGCTCTTCGACGACGAGCACGACATCGGCATGCTGGTCATCGAGCCGTGGACCCGGCGCCGGATGCGGGTCAACGGCCGCGCCCGGCGAGACGGCGGTCACCTGGTGGTACACACCGAGCAGGTGTTCTCCAACTGCCCCAAATACCTGCAGCGACGTACGATCGCCGGTGACCTGGAGCCCGGTGAGCGGGCGCCGCGGTGCGGGGACCGCCTGTCGGCCGCCCAGCGGGACTGGATCCGAAAGGCCGACACCTTCTTCGTCGCGACGCACGCGCCCGGGCTCGGCTCGGACGTGTCGCACCGGGGCGGCAACCCCGGGTTCGTCGAGGTGGTGGACGACCGGCGGCTCGGCTGGCCCGACTACTCGGGCAACCTGATGTACATGACCCTCGGCAACCTGGAAGTGAACCCCGCCGCGGGCCTGCTCTTCCTCGACTGGTCCACCGGCGACGCGCTGCATCTGACCGGCAAGGCACGGGTCGACTGGGACCCGCGCGGCGTGCCGGGAGCCCAGCGGTTCGTGGAGTTCGACATCGAGCGGGTGGTCCAGATCGACGGCGCGATCCCGCTGCGCTGGGAGTTCCAGGAGTACTCAAGGTTCAATCCACCCGTGAAAGGCGCGTGAGAGCGGCCTCCCCCGGGAGGCAGGCGGCGTCCCACCGGCGGGATCGCCCCACCCACGACCGCCCCGGCGGGTAGCCAAGAGCATACTCAGTATGCATACTGAGTATTCATGTCAGTACGACACGGCCTGCTCGCCCTGCTGAGCCGGGGTCCGCGCTACGGCTACCAGCTCAGAGCCGAGTTCGAGGCGTCCACGGCGACGACCTGGCCCCTGAACATCGGGCAGGTCTACACAACGCTGTCCCGCCTCGAACGTGACGGCTTGGTTTCCCGCGACGACCAGGGCGGCCAGGACGAGCAGGGCCGAGTCCGCTACGCCATCACTGCCGAAGGCCGCGAAGAGCTCGACCGGTGGTTCGCCAGACCCGTCTCCCGGGCCGACCGGCCCCGCGACGAGCTCGTGATCAAGCTCGCGATGGCGGTCACCACGCCCGGCGTGGACGTGGCGGCGGTCATCCGGGCTCAGCGCTCCGCGACCATGCGGAGCCTGCAGGAGCTGACCCGTGCCCTGCGCACCCTCGACGCGTCCACCGAGGCCGCCCAGCGCCTGGTCATCGACTCGATGATCTTCCACGCCGAGGCCGAGCAGCGCTGGCTCGACCACTGCGAGGCCGTCCTCGCCCGTCCCTCCGAGGAGACTCCGTGACCGAAACCGGATCTCCGGACCGGTTACCCACGCCGGACGGCGAGCCGGTCGTCCGCATGACCGGCGTCGTACACGTCCACGGCGAGGGTGCGGGGGCCGTCCACGCGCTGCGGGGCGTCAGCCTGGACGTCGCCGCCGGGGAGCTCGTCGCGGTGATGGGCCCGTCGGGGTCCGGCAAGTCCACCCTGCTCAACCTCGCGGGCGGGCTCGACCGGCCGACGGAAGGATCCGTCGTCCTCGAAGGCCGGGAGCCGCGGGACCTGTCCCCGGAACAACTGGCGGAGCTGCGCCGCATAGCGCCGGGTACGTCTTCCAGGATCTCAATCTCATCCCGTCGCCGACCGTCGCCGAGAACGTCGCGCTGCCGCTTGAGCTGGACGGCGTCCGTACGGCGAAAGCCAAGGCGGAGGCGATGGGCGTGCTGGAAGAGGTCGAGCTCGCGAACCTGGGCGATCGGTTCCCCGACGACCTGTCGGGTGGCCAGCGCCAGCGGGCCGCCATCGCCCGGGCGCTCGCCGGGCGGCGGAGGCTGCTGCTGGCGGACGAGCCGACCGGCGCCCTCGACACCCGCGGCGGCGACGAAATCATCCAGGTGCTCCGGCAGCGGGCCGACGCGGGGGCGGCCGTGCTCCTGGTCACCCACGAGCCCCGCTACGCGGCCTGGGCCGACCGCGTCGTCTTCCTCAAGGACGGGCAGATCGCCGACTCGTCCACCACGGGGATGGAGACCGCCCGATGAGCCCGATCCATGCGAGCAGGGTGAGAGCGGCGTTGCGGATCTCGTGCCGCAACGCCCTGCGGTCGAAGTGGCGCAGCACGCTGATCCTGGCGATGATCGGGCTTCCGATCGCCCTCGCCGTCCTCGCGCTGACCGCCCTCTTCCCCGCGGCGGGAACCGACCGCCTGAGGGCAGGCTGCCCGCCGCTCCCGGCGAAGCGGTGGTGTCCGCCGAGCGGCTGAACCGGGGCGACGCTCGGGCCGTGGCTCCGGGAGTGACGCTCCTCGTCGGCGAGGAACGCCGCCCGGTCCGGGTCGTCGGCGTGGTCCTGCTCGACATGGCGGCAATCCAGCCCACGCTCGCGACCTTCCCCGGCAGCCTGCCGGCTGAGGCCTTCGGGCCGGTCGCCCTGAGGTCACGCGCCTGGCTCGTGGACTCTCCGCGCCCGGTTACGTGGGCGGACGTGCGGCGGCTGAACGCGCGGGGCCTCGTGGTCGTCAGCCGGTCCGTCATCGACGGGCTCCCGCCGGACGAGCCGCACTCACGCGTGGCGACATCGCCTGGACCGCGGCGCCGTCGGCGTGCGACCTACCGGACCGGGCTGGGCCCGCGCGGTCATCTCACCCGAGGCGGCGGCGAAGAACGGGTATGGCTCGGTCACCTGCATGCTCGTGGTGGACCCCGCGGACTTCCGCACTCCGCGGGCGACGGCGGACCGGATCGCCGCGAAGGTGGAACGGATCACCGGCATGGCGACCGTGCGGCTGGAGACTCGGGAGACGCCAGACGACACGCTCCTCCTGGTCGTGCTGGGCATCGCCGCGGCCGTGCTCGTGCTGGGGATGACGGCCGTCGCGACCATGCTGGCCGCCGTCGAGGCGCGCCCCGACCTGGAGACCATGTCGGCCGTGGGGGCGGCGCCGCGCGTGGAGCGGGCCGTCGTCGCCGGTCAGGCCCTGGTGATCGCGCTGCTGGGCTCGGTCACCGGTGTGCTCGCCGGTCTCGCCCCGGGCGTCGCCGCGGCCTGGCGGCCCCTCCCCTCTCCGATCATGGTGCGCACCGACGGAACGACGACGATCGTGCCCGCGGACCCGCTGATCGCGATCCCCTGGGCACTCGTCGGCCTGCTCGTCGTGGCGCTCCCCCTCCTGGCCGCGCTCGGCGGCGCCGCGTTCACCCGGTCGCGCCTGCCGCTCCCCCGGCGCAGGGTGACCTGACGCGGCGCCGTCCGCCGGCGTCTGGCGTTACTCGGGCGGCCCCCCGCGGGGCGCCCGAGGTGCCCGGGAGGAGGGATCAGCGGGGGATCAGCTCGCCGCTGCGCTGCTGGGGGAGGCCGGCGAGCCGCCGCTGGCCCTCGGTGAGCAGGGCCGCGATCGGCCCGGGCTCGCGCAGCCGGGTGAGCCGGTCGCGGTTGTACTTGCGCAGCCGCGACGCGCGGCGCTTGGCCGCCGCCGTCTTGTACGCCGCGACGTGCTCGCGGTCGGCCTTGCGCGCGCCGCTCAGCTCGTAGCCGTACGCGGTGAGCCGCTCGCCGAGCACCTCCTCGGCCAGCGAGATCTCCCAGGGCTCCAGCTGGGAGGCCCACTTGCCGGAGTGCGCGGTGGTCACCTCCTTGTGGGTGTTGCTGTGCCACACCTTGTGCTTGGGCACCGCCAGCTCGGCCATGTGGCGGGGCTCGCACATCGCCGGGTCGTAGTCCTCGCCGAGAAACACGCACAGCTTCTTCAGCTCGGTCTCCGGGTCGGCGGTGAGGTCCTCGTACCGCAGCTCGTAGAAGCTGTCGGACGGCAGCTTGCGGGCGTGCTTGCGGCCGAAGTCGATGGCCTCCGCCCAGTTGGCCATGGCGTGCACGGCGTCGCCCTTGTACCAGGGCATCTGCTTCAGCGAGGCCACGCAGTCGCGGCCGTCCCTGACGAGGTGGACGAACTGCGCGTCGGGGAACATCCGCATCAGCATCTCGACGTGCCGGTAGTAGCTGGGCCGCTTGTCACCCCAGCGCGGCTTGCCGAAGCGCTCGGCGTAGCACTTGAAGACCATGCCGATGACGGAGCCGAAGCTCCCCGGGCCGAGCATGGCCGCCTGGATGAAGTCGGGACGGCTCAGCCCGAGCTCGTGGAACTTCGTGGTCCTGCCCTCGGCGATCCAGGTCGCCAGCCTGCGCCTGTTGTCGGCCAGCCGCATGTCGCCGTACGCCCGGCGGGAGAAGTAGGCCGGGACGAGGAACCTCGTCTCGGGCGGAACCGCGAGGCGCGGGTGCGAGTGCAGCATGAGCTGCAGCATGGTGGTGCCGGAGCGCGGGCAGCCGACGACGAAGACAGGTCTATCCGAATGCATGAGTTCTATCCCCCGTGGTGAATTTGCCGAACGCCCGGCCGCCGCCCTCCCCCGGGTGCGGCTCGTGACGCGGGTCATACGGCGTCATGCCGTACGAGTTGATGAATCCGGCCGATGCGGCCGGTCAGACAAGGATCTTTTCTTTCTCGGCCGCGGTGCTGGGAACCTGGCGCGAGGCCAGCCAGACGCGGTAGACGAGGAACATCTCGAACGCCAGCAGCAGCGTGCCCGCCACGGCCGCGACCGGCACCAGGGCCCCGGGCCCGAACAGCGGGGCCACGACGAAGACCGCGGCGTGGAACTCGATGCCGCTCACCACGTGCGTGCGCACACGATGCCGCACCAGGAAGACGCGGAACCGGTCGTACCAGGGGAAGCGGGCGTGGAACGCCTTCTGCAGGTCGACCACCGTGGCGTCCTCGGCCACCTGTCCGAACTCCGCGGCGGCCTTCTCGAGTTCGGTGCGCGGCCTGCTTTGCAGGACGCTCTCGGCCAGCACGCAATGCCCGTCCAGCCGCGCCTCGACGAGTGCGCGGGTCGCGTCCTTGACCCGCTTCAGCTGAGGTCCGTTGATATAACGGAACAGGTCGAGCACGACGACGCCGACGGCGGCGAGCACCACGTCGGTGTCGCCCGTACGGGTGTACTCACCGAACCCCCACCCGAAGGCGCAGCAGACCACCCGCACGCGGTCGCCGACGTAGTCGAGCCACAGGCCGAAGGGCGTCCCCGTGCCCTTGAGCCTGGCGATCTTCCCGTCCATGCAGTCGACCATGAAGCTCAGGTAGAACAGCACCGCCCCCGGGACGAGCATGCCCTCCGTGAAGGCGACCGCCGAGGCGAGGCCGAGCAGCAGGGAAAGCCGGGTCAGCCCGTTCGGCGTGATCGCGGTGTGATTGGCCACGAACAGCACGAGCCGGCAGGCGAGCGGATCGACCATGAAGACGGTCCACCACGAATCTCTCGGCTTGCGTGTCGCGAGTACGTCGTCCAGCGTGAAGCCCCCCATGCAGGCAAGAATGGCTACAACCGGTAGTCGTTCGCCTGCACTTCGGTAACAGGGAGGGTGTCTCGTTGCCGGTTCTTGACCTTCCTCCCCACCTAGGTAAACCATCTGCCAATCAGGTAGCGGATCGATTACAGTCCGTGTTCGAGGGGGAGACATGCCCGTTGTCACGTTGTATCGGCGGCTACAGGGTCGGCTGCCATCGCGGGAGCCCGCACCGCGGGCCGCGCTCATCCGGGCGGACGCGGGTCCGCTCCAGGCCCAGCGCGAGACGCTCGACGTGGTGTGCGCGCTGCTGACCGAGGCGGATGTGCCCTACTTCTGTGTGCGCCCGCTGCCGAACCGGCCGCCGGTGATCGCCGTACCCGAGGACTTCCGCACCCGCGCGCTCACCGCGCTCGCCGCCGGTGGGCATCCGCTGTTCGCCGCGCGGCAGCCGTACGGCAGGCAGCGGGCGCGGGCACGCCAGGCGGACGCGGGACGGATGCGCCCCATACGGCGGGCGGCGGCGCTGCTCGGCGACGCCAAGGTCGTACGGCTGGCCATGTACTTCGCCAGCCCCTCGCGGACGTTGACGCTCGGCCCGGAAAGCGGCTGCGACCTGGAGTTCTGGGCCCGGGAGGGCGACGAGCTGGTCGCCCCGCGGCCCAACCCGGCCTGTGACCGCGTGCCCGTCGACGGCCCCTCGGTGGACGGCGGCGAGGAGCTGTTCACGCCGCTGGCGTGCGCCGCCCGCCGGGCCCGCGCCTACCGCACCCGGCCGGAGTTCGTCCGGCGGCTGCTCGACGACATCGACTTCCCGATCGACGCGGTCTACACGTGGGTGGACGGCGCCGACCCGGCCTGGCGTGCGCGCCGCGAGAAGGCCGAGCGCGAGGAGGCGCTGCGCAGCGGCGCCCCGTTGAACGAGATGGCCACCACGGAGGCACGGTTCACCAGCAGGGACGAGCTGCGTTACTCGCTGCGCTCGCTGCTGATGTACGCCTCGTGGATCAACCGGGTGTGGATCGTCACCGACGGCCAGACGCCGCCGTGGCTGGACACCACCCACCCCATGGTCACCGTGGTCGACCACAAGGAGATCTTCTCCGACCCGTCGGTGCTGCCGGTGTTCAACTCCCACGCCATCGAGACGCAGCTTCACCACATCGACGGGCTCAGCGAGCATTTCCTGTACTTCAACGACGACTTCTTCCTGGGCCGGCCGCTGCCTCCCCGGACGTTCTTCGAAGGCAACGGGATCACCCGGTTCTTCCCCAGCACCGTCCACGTGCCCTTCGGGGCGCCGGAGACCGAGGAGTCGCCGGTCCACGCGGCCGGCATGAACAACCGGCGCATCCTGGAGAACCTGACCGGGCGCACGATCACACAGAAGCTCAAGCACGTGCCGTACGCGCTGCGCCGGTCGCTGATGTACGAGCTGGAGGAGCGTTTCGCGGAGGAGTTCACGGCGACGGCCCGCAGCAGGTTCCGCACGACGCGGGACATCTCGGTGGTGTCCTCGCTGGCGCACTACTACGGCTACTTGAGCGGGCGGGCGGTCCCCGGCACGGTCGATTACACCTACGTCGACCTGTCGCTGCCGCAGACCCCCGCCAAGCTGCGCCGCATGCTGGCCCGCCGCAAGCACGACGTGTTCTGCCTCAACGACACCGCTCCCACCACCCCCGAGCAGGACGCGCTGCTGGCCCGGTTCCTGGAGGCCTACTTCCCCACCCCGGCGCCGTTCGAACGGTGAGCACGCCGCGGGCCGGATTCGTCGTACCGGTCGTACCGGTCGACGAACAGGCCCCGGAAGGTCCAGCGGCCCGCCGGGGCGAACGACCGGGCGACCACGGCGCGCCGCCGCTCCGGCATCCCGGCCTTGCCCGTGTGGCCGACGACCCAGAGCGTACGCAGCCCGGCGAGCCGGGCGGCGAGCACCCGGGGGCCCACCTCGCGGCCGGAGAAGCTGCCGTCCCGCTCGGGTGACCGCGCGAGCGCCACGTCGCGGAGCCTGCCGAAGACCGACGGGTAGACCACGGCGTACTTCCTGACCTTGGCGGGGACGAACAGCACGCCGTCGCCCGGTTTCGCCGCAGACCCGAGCAGCGCCATGACCGGCCGCGGATCGTCCTGCCTGCCGTCCGGCCCGCGGGTGGCGAGCTGCCCGGGGACCGACAGACCGAGCCAGCCGGCCAGCACCGCGGCGGCGAGGCCGGGCGGCAGCGCGGCCAGGCCCGCCCCGGCCAGCAGCGCCGCAGCGGGGACGCAGCAGAAGACGTACCGGAACACGTACACGGGCTGGACGGTCCAGGAGACCGTGAGCAGCACCAGCACGGGCACCACCAGCCACGGCAGCGTCAGCCGCACGAGCATCCCGGGGCAGGGGCCGTGGTCCGCCGCGCCGGCGAGCTGCCGGGGGTCACGGCAGGCGGTGACCTTTCCGGCCCCGCGCACGGCGGGCCGTACGGCACGGAGCGCGGCGGGCCGTACGGGACGCGCCCGGCGGACGCCCACGATCACGGTGCTCGCGAGGCCGAACAGCGCGAGCGCCCAGGTCAGCGGGGCCACCCCGGGGCCCGTCTCCCCGCCGAGATCGCCGAACATCTGGACCGTCAGCCTGCCCACGTCGGCCGCCTCCGGCCGGGGGATCCAGGCCACCTGCGCGCTCTGCCGGGAGCCGAGCCAGACCAGCGGCGCCACGGCCGCCAGCGCCGGCGTCGCCGCGCACGCCCACCGCAGCAGCGGCCCCCTGGTCAGGACCAGGGTGACGCCGTGCGCCGCCGCGACCAGGAACGCGAACAAGTTGAGGTAGGCCAGCACGGTCAGCGCCGCCGCATACGCCGCCAGGACCCCGGGCGTGGGCGACCGCAGCACGCGCAGGAACAGCAGGGTCACGCCGACGGCCGTGGCCGCCGCCATCGAGTACGGCCGGGCCTCCTGGACATACCTGGAGAAGATCGGCATGAGGGCCAGCAGCACGCCGCCGTACAGGCCGGTCCGGGGAGCGCCGAGCGCCCGGCCGAGCACCCCGGTGCCGGCCGCGGCCAGCGCGCCCGCGACGACCGACGGAATCCGCAGCACCACTTCGGCGGTTCCCGGCACGCCGGCGACGAGGTGCATCAACGCGTAGTAGAGGCCGTGCACCGCGTCGACCGACTGCAGCAGGTGCGCGAGCTGGGGCAGCGTGCGGCCGGCCGCGCTGATGGTGGCCGCCTCGTCCCGCCACGGCGGCGGCCCGCCGAGGTTCCACAACCCGGCGGCCAGCGCGAGAACGGCCGGCACGACGGTGACGACGGCGGCGCTCCCGGGCGCCTCGGCCGCGCGGGTCTCGCTTCCGGCGGCGCACGGCGTCACCCTGGTCCTGACCAGGGGGCCGCTGCTGCG
>JADGHC010000223.1 GCA_019689655.1 Microbispora sp. | reverse complement strand
CTGGCGCGCCCCGAGGCGGGCAGGAGCGTGCACTGCCGCATGAACGACGGCGTGGCCGACCCCGCGGGCCGGTTCTGGGCCGGCAGCATGGCCTATGACGGCACGCCCGGCGCGGGCAGCCTCTACCGGGTCGATCCGGACGGGACCGTGGTCACCGTCCTGACCGGGCTGACCATCCCCAACGGCCCGGCGTTCTCCCCGGACGGCACGCGGCTCTACCTGGCCGACAGCGCACGTGGCGTCATCGACGCCTATCCCCTGGATCCGCGCACCGGAGCGCTCGGCACGCCCGAACCGCTCATCCGCCTGGACGGCGAAAGCCCCGACGGGATGACGGTGGACGACGAGGGCTTCCTCTGGACGGCGATCTGGGGCGGGTCCCGCGTCCTGCGGGTCAGCCCATACGGCGAGATCGACCGGGAGGTGCGCCTGCCGTGCCGGCAGCCGTCGTCCGTGGCGATCGGCGGCGCGGACGGGACCCGGCTGCTGGTGACCTCCGCGCGGTACGGCCTCACCGACCCGGCCCCGGCCGACGGCGCGCTGTGGACCTGCGACGCGGGGGTGACCGCCCCGCCGGCCCGCGCCGCCGTCCTGTCCCGCGGAGCGTGAGTAGTATCCGGCCGCATGACCGAAGCGCAGCCCGTGATCCGGCAGGTGTCCTCCCGGGTCGTCTACCGCAACCCGTGGATGACGGTCCGGGAGGACGCGATCGAGCACCCCGACGGCTCTCCCGGCCTGTACGGATACGTGGTCAAGCCGGACTTCGTGCTGATCGTGCCGGAAGAGGACGACGGCTTCCACATCGTGGAGGAGTACCGGTACCCGATCGGCCGCCGCTCGTGGAGTTTCCCCCAGGGGTCGGCCGAGGCGGACACCCGTGAGGACGAGGCCCGGCGCGAGCTGCTGGAGGAGACCGGGCTGCGGGCCGGTGTGCTGCGCCACCTCGGACGCATGGACAACGCCCACGGGATGACCGATCAGGGGCTGCACGTATATCTGGCCACCGGCCTGACCAAGGGCGAGCCGCGGCGCGAGCGCACCGAGCAGGACATGCGCCAGCGGTGGGTGCACCACACCGAGTTCGAGCAGATGATCCTCGACGGCGTCGTCACCGACTCGTCGTCCGTCGCCGCGTATCTACTCTGGCGGCTCCGCCGGGCGTAGCCGTACGCGGGTCACGCCTCCCGCGTCAGCCCGTACCGCGCGACGGTGGCGCAACGGTCCTCACCGGGCGCCTCCGCCCCGCTCGCGGCATGCTCCAGCAGCGCCATGAGGACGCGGCGGTCCTCGGGCGCGAGGCCGGACAGCAGCTCGTCCTCGGCCCGCGCGACACGCTCGTCGAGGTCGGCGAGGACCTTCCGGCCGTGCTCGGTCGGCACGATGCGCCGCGCCCGGCGGTCGGCCGGGTCCAGGCGGCGCTCGACGAGACCACACCCCTCGAACTTGTCGAGCAGGTAGGTCATGACCGTACGGTCGATGCCGAGGCGGGCGGCGAGCGCGGCCTGCGTGGGCGGGGCGTCGTGCACGACCGCGGAGAGCACCTGGTAGCCGCGCACCCCCTGCGGCAGTTCGCGGGAGATGTCCTCGACGAGCGCGCTCCACTCCCGCAGCAGCACGGTGAGGGACCACCCCAGCACGGATCCCTGGATGGACGGCGTCTGGGAGTCGGCATGTTCGCGGTCGGTCACGATTACCACCCTAACGCGGAATACGCTGCCGCCTCGATGAGTTGTCCGGCACATCATCTGTTCTACAGACGACTTTGGGAGGCCCGGCATGGCGGACTACGGCCACGAACTGAAGTTCGGCACATTCATCACCCCCCAGAACCACGACCCGCAGGGACCGGTCCGGCTCGCGCAGATCACCGAAGCCGCCGGGCTGGACCTCGCGACCTTCCAGGACCATCCCTACCAAGCGAATTTCCTGGACACCTGGACCCTGCTGTCCTGGGTGGCCGCGCGGACCGAGCGGATCACGGTCTCGGGCAACGTGCTGAACCTGCCGCTGCGCCCGCCGGCGGTGCTGGCCCGCGCCGCGGCGTCGCTCGACCTGCTCTCCGGCGGCCGGTTCACGCTCGCCGTCGGCGCGGGCGGCTTCTGGGACGCGATCGAGTCCATGGGCGGCACCCGCCTGACACCCGCCGAGTCGGTGACCGCGCTGGAGGAGGCCATCGAGATCTTCCGCGGCATCTGGGACGTACGCGAGCGTCGCATCCTGCGCGTCGAGGGCGAGCACTATCGCGTCGTGGGCGCCAGACGCGGCCCGGCCCCCGCACACGACATCCCGATCTACCTCGGCGCCTACAAGCCGCGGATGCTGCGCCTGGTGGCGCGGAAGGCCGACGGCTGGCTGCCCTCGCTCTTCTACCTCAAGGACGACGACCTGCGGCGCGGCAACCAGATCATCGACGAGACCGCCGCGGAGGCCGGGCGCGATCCGGCGCGGATACGCCGCCTGCTGAACATCGGCGGCGAGGTGACCGAAACCCGCCAGGGCTTCCTGCAGGGACCGGTCGAGCAATGGGTGGAGGAGCTGGCCACGCTGGCGCTGGAGGACGGCGTCAGCACGTTCATCCTGGCCACGGACGACCCGCGGCTCATCCAGGTGTACGGCGAGGAGATCGCGCCCGCCGTACGGGACGCGGTGGCGCGCGAGCGGGCCGCCGCGGGCACCGTTCCCGCGGCCGCCCGGCGCGGCCCCGCCGCGCTCGCGCTGCGCCGCGAGGGCATCGACTACGACAAGGTCCCGGCGAGCCTCGCGGCCGACGCGGTCGAGCCGGGCGACCGCGCGTACGAGTCGGTGCGGCACAACTACCTGCGTTCCGGGTCCCCCGGCCTGGTGCTCCGTCCCCGTACGGTCGACCAGGTCGTCGAGGGGCTCGCGTACGCCTTGTCCCAGGACGTGCCGCTCAGCGTGCGCTCGGCCGGGCACGGGATCAGCGGCCGTTCCACGAACGACGGCGGCATCGTGCTCGACGTCGGCGCGCTCGACACCGTCGAGGTCGTCGACCCGGCCACCCGCCGCGTACGGCTGGGCGCGGGCGCGACCTGGGGCAAAGTGGCCGAGGCCCTGGCCCCGTACGGCTGGGCGATCAGCTCGGGCGACTTCGGCGGCGTCGGCGTGGGCGGCCTGGCGACCACGGGCGGCATCGGCCTGCTCGGGCGCACGTTCGGCCTGACGATCGACCACGTCGTCGCCGCGGAAATCGTGACCGCCGACGGACGGGTGCTGCACGCCTCGCGGGAGGAGAACCCCGACCTGCTGTGGGGCCTGCGCGGCGCCGGGGGCAACCTCGGCATCGTCACCTGGGTCGAGATCGAGGCGATGGAGCTCGGCGACGTCGTCTACTCCCAGATGACCCTGGACGCCCGTGACACGGCCGGGCTCCTGGAGCGCTGGGGCGCGGCGGTGGAGAAGGCGCCGCGCGAGCTGACGAGCTTCCTCATCCTGTCTCCGCCGGCCCGCGGGCGGGACGCGGTCGCCCAGCTCATGACCGTCTACGCCGGTGCGGACACCGACACCGCGGTGAAAGAGCTCGAACGGCTCGCCGAGGCCGGTCCGCTGCTGGGGCACCAGGGCTATGTGCTGCCCTACTCGAGCGTGGTGCAGCCGGTGGACCGGCATCACACCGGCGGCGGAGACCCGGTCGTACGCTCCGGCCTGGTCACCCACCTCGACGGTGACGTGAGCCGCGCCTTCGAGCGGGTCGCGAGGTCCAAGCTGGCCTACTTCCTGCAGATACGCGCCACCGGCGGGGCCGCGCACGACCTGGCCCCCGACGCGACCGCCTACCCGCACCGGCACCAGAACTTCCTGCTCACCGCCATGGGCCTGTCGCAGTCGGCGCTGAACACCCTCTGGGACGCCGAGGTCGCGCCGTACACCGACGGCCTCTACCTGTCCTTCGACACCGACACCCGGCCCGAACGGCTGCTCGACGCGTTCGGCGGCAACCTCGACCGGCTGCGGCAGGTCAAACGCGCCTACGACCCGGGCAACGTGTTCCGGGCCAACTTCCCCATCCCCCCGGCGGACGACTGACGCACCGGGGTGTTGCATCCGGTACCGAGGTACAGGCTTACCGTCGAGCCGTGGAGGCACCCGCATCAAAGGCGGGCGTACGGCAGGTGGAGGGCTCATGGAGCGGACACCGGCGGAATGCACGCTTCCGGCCGAAGAGCGGCCGTCGCGAGTGGCGGAGTTCGACGAGCTGTTCGCCTCCGCCCTACGAGGGCTGGAGCGGGTGGGGCCGACCCACCTACGGCTGTTGCTGAAGAGCGGGGCGCAGGTCGAGGAGACGACGCGGGACCTCACGGCACGTGAGGCGCGCTGCTGCTCGTTCTTCTCCTTCGAACTGACGCCCGGGGCCGGAGGGCTGACCCTGGACATCGAGGTGCCGCCCGGTCACGCCCGGGTGCTGGACGGGCTGGCGGCCCTGGCGGTCGACGCGGCCCCCCGGGTGGCGTTGTGACCGGCGGCTGGTTGCGTACGGGTGAGGTCGCCGACGCGGCCGGGGTCAACGTGCAGACGTTGCGCTACTACCATCGGCGCGGCCTGCTGAAGGAACCGCGGCGGAGCAACGGTGGCCATCGGCTGTATCCGCCGGAGGCCGTGACCGTGCTCCGGGTGATCAAGGCGGCGCAGCGGCTCGGGTTCACCTTGGGGGAGGTCGCCGAGCTGCTCGAGACGGCGTCTCGTCGCCACGGCAGGCCCGACGGCGGCCTGCGAGCGAGGGCCGCGGCCAAGCTGGCGGAGGTGGAACGGAAGATCGCCGACCTTGAGGCGATCCGCCGTACGCTGACCGAGGCGCTGGACGCCGGGTGCGACGACCTGGTCGCCTGCGCGGCCAGCCCGCGGTGCCCGCTGCCGTTCTCCCCGCAGCCGGGAGACGGCCAGCGGTCCTCTACAGTCGCAGCGTGACCATCGCGCGTTCTCTCCTGCTGTTCGTCGTCGCGGCGCTCGCCGAGATCGGCGGGGCCTGGCTGGTCTGGCAAGGGGTCAGGGAACAGCGCGGTCTGCTGTGGGTCGGGGCGGGATTCGTGGCCCTCGGCCTGTACGGGCTGGTGGCGACCTTCCAGCCGGACGCCAACTTCGGCCGGATCCTCGCCGCGTACGGAGGGGTGTTCGTCGCGGGCTCGCTGATCTGGGGTGTCGTGGTGGACGGCTTCCGCCCCGATCGCTGGGATTTGATCGGGGCGGCCGTCTGCCTGCTGGGCGTCCTGATCATCCTGTACGCCCCACGTGGAACCTAGGGTCACTCCGGCCAGGCGCTGTCGAGGATGATCTGCACGAAGTCCCCACGCCGGAAGCCGGGGTCGAAGTAGGCGAGGACGTCGTCGTTCATGGTGCCGAACGTGGTGCCCGGCCGATGCGCCATGCCGTCGTAGAAGGCGCGGAGGATCTTGTTCTTGAAGCCGGGCCGCGGATGGGCGGCGACGACCTCGGCGCGCTGGGCGTCGGTGATCTGATCCAGCTCGAAGCCGAGCACGTCGGTCTCCACACCGAGGGTGACGACGGCGGTCTCGGGGGCGAGGTGCATGGGCACCTCGGGCGTGGTGTGCAGGGCGATCCCGAGCCAGACGTCGCGCGCCTCGCTCTCGGAGCGGCCGTGGTCGCGCAGGAATCCGTACGCGATCTCGGCGCCGTCGAGCTCGAAGCGCCGGCCGGTCGTGCGGTAGGTCGTCGTCAGGCCGAGGTCGTGGAACATCCCGCCGACGTACGCGAGCTCCGGATCGACCTGCATCCCGCGTACGGCGGACTTGAGCATGCCCCAGAGGAACACGCGGCGGGAGTGATGGAAGATCGTGTCGTCGGCCGCCGCTCGTACGAGGGCGGTGGCGTCGTGGACGAGGGGCGTGTCGGGGATCGTGATCCCGGCGATCGTCTCGGCCATGGGAACTCCTCGCGTTCGGTGCCGTCCCTCGGCTGACTCGTTCCACGCTCCCCGTGACCTAGTCCTCACCGAAGCGCTCCTGCCGGCCGGACCTCGACCTCGAAGCGAGGACGTGTACGCCCCTGTGGCGGGGAACGCGGAACCGTCGAGGACCGGCGCTCCAAGGTCGTCTCGTCGGCACGCCATAGGTTCGGCAGGGCGTGGCGTCTGAGGAGGCGACCCGAGGAGATCTGTTTGAACAACGAGCAAAAACGCGAGTTCGCCGACTTTGTGGCGGCTCGGTCGGACAGCCTCATCAGGCTCGCCTACGTCCTCACCAACGACCAGCACGCGGCCGAGGACTTGCTCCAGACCGCGCTGACCAAGACCGCGGGCCGCTGGAACAAGATCCGCGACAACCCCGAGGCGTACGTGCGGAAGGTCATGTACCACGAACAGGTCAGCCGCTGGCGAAGTCCCCGCTGGGGCAGGGAGAAGGTGGTGGAGTCGCCCCCCGAGCCGACGACGCGCGACCGCACGGCCGAGGTGGACGACCACCTCGCCCTCCAGCAGGCCCTGCGCGCGCTGCCACCGCGCAAGCGCGCCGTACTGGTGCTGCGCTACTACGAGGATCTACCGGAATCCGAGGTCGCCAAGATCATGGGCTGCTCGGTGGGAACCGTGCGCAGCCAGACCCACCACGCCATCGCCCGGCTCCGCGAGCTGGTCCGCGAACCCCTCATGCAGGAGGCCCGGAAATGAACGTCGACGAAACGACGATCGCCGCCGAGCTACGGCGGCTGGCGGGCGCCGCCCGTCCCGTCAACGAGCAGGCCATGGCGGCCCGGGCCGTCGCTGCGGCCGGGCGCCGCCGCTTGAGCTGGTCGCTGGCCGCCGGCGCGCTCGCCGCCGCCGTCGCCGGCACGCTGGTCGTGGTCCCGATCGTCCGGAACACGACCAGCGTCACGGTCGATCCGCTGGCGAACGGCCCCGCCGACCTGCCGGCGAACACCTCGGCGCAGCTTCAGGCCGTGCGGGACTGCATGCCGCTGGGAGGGCCGGTGGACGGCATGAATCCCCGCAAGCGCTACCCACAGGACGCCGACGTGAAGGACTTCCGCGAGCTCGTGGTGTATCGCGACGACGTCGGCTCGACCGCGCTCGTCGGCAGCAAGGCCGGTTTTGTCCTCTGCACCCCGCAGAAGTACAAGGAGGCGTTCCCCAGTAGGCCCGTCTTCACCCCGTGGGGGTCCACCATGCCCGGCGACCTCGGCGCGGGCGTCTCCTGGCCGCTGACCGTGGACGCGTACACGACGGAGACCGACTCCAACGCAATGTCGGACGACGACCAAAGCGGCGGCGCCTACCGCGTCGTGGCGGGGCGCGTGACGGACGAGGTGACCCGCGTCGAGATCGACTGGGCGGACGGCAGGCGCACGGACGCCGCGGTGGCC
Source organism: Microbispora sp. (assembly GCA_019689655.1). GTDB lineage: Bacteria > Actinomycetota > Actinomycetes > Streptosporangiales > Streptosporangiaceae > Microbispora. The sequence continues at coordinate 2,258 of JADGHC010000223.1, read as the reverse complement.
AACGGCTTCTTCATCGGGCGGGTGCCGGCGCATCTGAAAGCGGACGGCAAGCACCTCGACACTCCACCCGTGACCCTGACGGCGTACGACAAGACGGGCCAGGTCGTCGGCCGGAAGGCGGGGGTCCTCTTCGCCCCGCTCGGTGCGGTCCGCGAGTGACCGTGACCGTCCCCTGTTGACCGTAGGCGTTCCAGCCCGCTCGCGCCGCCGCCTCGTGGCAGCGGGCCTTCGGGCTGGGACGGCTGCCCATCACGGCCCGGCAAGGGGATTTCGTCCTCTTATCAGTTGACGGCGCTGGGGAAGGTCGCCGAGGTGGTCACAGGGGTCAATCCGGAGGTCGCCCCACCGGCGACGGGCCTTGTCGTCCCAGATCCGGTAGCCGCCGGACACGCCCCTGGCGACATATCGCCTCCTGCTCACAGGCGAAGATCAGGCCCCATAGGAAGCGCTCAAGGAGATGGGCGTTTCACGACCTTCGCCATATCGGGAAACACGCCCAAGCATCCCGCTTCACAGATGTCGGTCACGACGGAAGGCCGCACCGACGAGCGGCCTTCGGCATCTCGGACCCGTTTTTGTCAGCCGCCCCTACTACGATCGGCGCGTGTTCGATCTGGGACCGTTACCGGCTTCCCTTATTTCTTGTCCTGGATAGGAATCCGTATGTGGAGATCCGAGCGTGAGATGGCGGAGGTTCAAGTCGATCTGGACCTCATCACGCCCATTCACGTACAGGTCCGGGCACACGACCTCCTGGAGGCGGGCGAGTACGCGGCTGCCGTCGAGCTGATCCGCAAGGAAAGCCAGGTGTCCCGATGGGAGGCGGAGGAGGTGGCGAAGGCCCTGCAAGCCGGTCACGTGCTACCCGACTTCCCGATGCCCTGGGAGGGCGACCTGAGCACACGAGTCCTCAAGCTCGTCACTGCGGGCCGCCGGAAGGAAGCCGTGTTCCTTGTACGCAGTCACGAGGACATGAGCCGGCCGGAAGCCGAAGCCTTCGTCGATGCTCAACTGCGGGAGCCGGGAACACAGCTGGACGAGACGGGACCCCGGTGATCGTGCCGGAAGCCCACCAGGGGACAAAACACTTTGATGGCATCAGTCCGGTTTGCGAAGATCCGGGCATGGATTTGGAGATCATCACGCTTGCGGAGCGTCCCGAACTCGAGTCTCAGCTATGGAGCATGCCCGACAGCTGGCCGGCCTTCATGCAGCATGATCCGGCCGCCGGCCTGTTTTATCCGATCGTGGGCACCGAGTACCCGGAGTTCGCGCTGGTCGCCGTGGACCGCGCCGACTCCGGCGCCATAGTGGCGCGCGCTTTCTTCGTACCCTTCGTCCTCGGCCGCGACGAGTTGCCCGACGACGGCTGGGACGGCGTGCTCTGGCGCGCCACCACGACACGACGACGCGGTAGCACCCCCGACGCGGTCTCGGCGCTGGAGATCACGATCAGGCCCGACATGCAAGGCAAGGGCCTGTCGGCCCTCATGCTCGACGCCATGCGCACCCAGGCCGCCCGGCTCGGCTTCAGCGAACTGCTCGCCCCCGTACGTCCCAATAAGAAGCACCTTCAGCCCCGCACTCCGATGGCCGACTACGCGGCACTTCGCCGGGAGGACGGCCTGCCGGTCGATCCCTGGCTGCGCGTGCACGTGCGCGCCGGCGGGGTGATCGACAAGATCGCCCGGCGATCCATGGTGGTGGCGGGCACCCTTGAAGAGTGGCGAGGCTGGACCGGCCTTCCCTTCGACAAGACGGGCGACGTCGAGGTTCCGGGGGCGTTGGTGCCCGTTCACTGCGACGTCGACCACGGCCACGCGGTGTACGTCGAACCCAACGTGTGGGTGCGCCACCGGCTCCATTAGCCCCGACGAGACCACTGCGGGCAAGACGTGTGCGAAAGTTTCTCCGTTTTCGGGAAGCCAACCGACCACTGGTCGTCCCCAGCTTCGTTGCCGGTGAGACCTGCTACACGCTCGGCAAACCCGGCGGTGCCAGGGCAGAGGCAGCGTTCTGCTTCCGCGTCGACCGGAGCCCGGGAGAAAAACCGTCTATTCTCCTGGGCGTTGAGGTGGAACGCATGGAATTCGAGCAAGGAAATCCGTAACAGGTTTCGCTATCCCCTGCGCTCCCATAGAGCGGCCAGTGACTGCGCGCGCATTTCGATCACGCGCATTCTCGCGGTCCATTCCGCCGCCTGCGTGTGGGCCGCTTGGCTTGTGCTCTGCCCCGGCCACTTTCTATAGAGGAGTCCC
>JADGHC010000222.1 GCA_019689655.1 Microbispora sp. | reverse complement strand
GGACCACCCCTCGTCAGACCACAACGGCGACTTGGCGACCAACCAATCCCACCCCTCACCATCAGCGCCGCCGAACCGCGCACCGTCCCCGGCCGCCACGCTTTCCGCCCCGGCACCCATATCCGAACGATGAGAGGAACCAGGATGGATGTCGAACAAATCCATCGGGCCTCTCGATGTACTCGAAAATCTGTACCAATAATCTCACATGGTCGTCCATTGAAACAACCGACCAAGGAAATTAGCTGGAGTTACAGGTGAATTTCCCAAAAGAGGCAATAGAAACGCATTCAATCACTCACTCGCATATCCGACTGTTCGACAGGTGGATATGCGCCTGGGTGGAGCGCGAGGCGCGGCACGGGTACTTGGTAGGGGCAAGTGCCAGGTGAGGGCAAGTGCCGCGGCGCGGCATGGGGACTCGGCAGAGGTTGGAACACGGACAGCAGCCGAGCAAAGGCAGGGGTCGAAGCACGAACAGGAGTCGGGCGGAGGCAGGGGTCGGAGCACAAACAGGAGTCGGACAGAGGCAGGTGTCGGAGCACAAACAGGAGTCGGACAGAGGCAGGTGTCGGAGCAGGAACAGGGGCATGGGTAGGAGCGGCTGGTACGGACAGTCACGTACGGCGCGAAGAGATAGTCGTGATGGAACCGGCGACGACGTCGCAGCTCAGGATCGCGGCGAGCTCCTGTGCGATGGCCACGGTCAGGCCGACCGCCTCCGGCGCCGAGTGGACGCGCAGCGTCATCCAGCCCGCGGCGTGCTCGTATGCCAGCCCGGCGGCGTCGGCCTCCTGCTGCGGCAGGACCGGCGTCGGGCGCTTATCCTCGGCGGCTGTGACGAACAGGATGAGGGCACCCGCGGAGTTTCGGCCAGCGACAGTACGGACAAGGATCTGGCCGTCGGCAGTGGTGAAGCCGTCGATGGTGGTCAAGACGTAACGACCCGGGCCGCGGCCGCATGCCGCTCAGCAGCATGCCGGAGATGGACGGCATCGAGGCCACCCGTCGCATCTGCGCCGGCCGTCCGGGGACGCGGATGCTCATCGTGACCACCTTCGACCTGGACGAGTACGTCTACGGAGCGCTCCGGGCGGGCGCCGCGGGCTTCCTGCTCAGGGGACACCCCGCCCGCCGAACTCATCAAGAGCATGCACGTCATCGCGTCGGGCGAGTCGCTGCCGGCGCCGACCGCCACGCGGCGGTTGATCCAGCGTTTCGTGCGCCCGCCGGCCGGGGCGGGCGGCCTGGACATCACCGAGCGCGAACGCGAGGTTCTCGTCCTGGTGGCGCGCGGGCTGTCGAACGCGGAGATCGCCCAGAGCCTGTACGTCAGCCTCAGCACGGTGAAAACGCACGTCAGCAGCCTGCTGACCAAACTCGGGGCGCGCACCCGCGTCCACCTGGTCATCGCCGCGTACGAGGCGCACCTCGTCTGACGGGCGGGGACGACGGGACGGCAGAGCGCCGCACGGCGGGGCGCCTCAGCGCTCGCGCGGCCGTACGACCGCGACGGGGCAGTGCGCACGGTGGAGCACGGCGTGGCTGACCGAGCCGATCAGCGCACCGCGCACACCGCCCAGGCCCCGGGACCCGACGACCACGAGGTCGGCGACGAGCGAGGCGTCGGCCAGCGCCGGGACCGGGTGACCGCAGACCGCCGTTTCGACGAGCGGGACGTCCGGGTGCTTGTCACGCCACGGCGCGAGCCGCAGCCGCGCGGCCCGGCGCTCATTGTCGAAGATCTCCTCGAGCGCCGCCCCGTAGCCGACCGCGAAGGGCGAAAGCACCGGCATCTCCCAGGCGTACACCGCGTGCACCCGTCCGCGCCTGACGCGGGCCTCCTCGAAGGCGAACTCGAGGGCCGCCTCCGAATGAAGCGACCCATCGAAGCCGACGACCACCTCGTGGTACTTGTTCCGCTGCGGTTTGCGTACGACCACGACCGGAACCTCCGTGTGCCCGGCCAGGCCGAGGCCGACGGACCCGAGGATCAGGCCCGAGAAGCCGCCCATCCCGCGGCTGCCGACCACGAGGGCGGCGGCCCCTACCGAACGGGCGCGCAGCGTCTCCACGACCGTCCCCTCGGCGAGGTCCGTGGTGATCTCAACGCCGGGGGCGATCTCGCGGGCGCGGTCGGCCGCCGCCGCGAGCACCCCCTCGCAGAACTCGCTGTAGGACTGGGCGAATCCCTCGATCGCGTGGAACGGGTACGTATGCGCCCACGGCTCACGTACGTGGACGATCCTCAGGGCGGTCCCCCGGCGCCGCGCGTCCTCCGCCGCCCATTCCAGCGCCGCCGTCGCGGGCTTCGATCCGTCGACACCGACGACGATCTCTCGGGACATGTGCTTCTCCTTCGGTGCTCGGGCGGTTCGCGGACGCGCGGAGTCCGGCGCTTCCGGCACCATCGCACCGTGCCCGCCGCCCGCCGCGCAGCAGACGAAAGTCCTCAAGCACAGGGACTTCCGCCCGCCGCGTACGGCCCGGCCGGGGCGGGATGGCGGCCGCGCGCCCCTTCGGCGGACGAGCGCCCCGGCCGGGAGGAGAAGCTCGCCCGGCCGGGGGATACCGCCGCGCCGCACAACCGCCCGGCGCGGCCACGCACATCACAACCACGGAACGTCGTGGTCATGGCGTCGCCGTACGGCCGAAGGAGCCCGGCGGCCCCTCGGGTCTGGAGGGCGACGAGCAGCGGCCGGGCGACACACAAAGCGGGAGTCGCCGGCCTCCGCAGGCGAGGGCGACGCCCTCACGCCCGGCGGCCGGACGTACGACGCCGCGGACGGGAGATCAGCTTCCCGACAGCTTGATCACGTTCCAGGAGACCGGCGGCAGCACGATCCGGAGCGGGTCGCTCCGATACGCGGTGTTGGGGCGCGGCGCCACCCGTCCGGGGTCGTCGGCGGTGTTGCGGGCGTAGACGTCCTCGTGGGTGAGCGTCGTCGCCTCGGTGATCCGCACGTCCCGGCCGCCCCGGCCGAGCGCCCGCGCGTCGATCTCCAGCTCGAGGGGTTCGTGCACCGACCTGTTCACCGCGAACAGCGTCGTGTCCCCCCCGTCGTGGGTGGCGACCGCGTGGAGCACGGGCACCTCGCCGTACTCGGCGGTCTCGTACGACGGGCAAACCGGCTCGACCCGTACGACGTCTCCGGCGGCGTGCCTGGCCGCCTGCGCGAACGGGTGGAAGGTCGTCTGCCGCCAGGCCCGGCCGCCCGGCTCGGTCATGATGGGCGCGATCACGTTCACGAGCTGGGCCAGGCAGGCCGCCGCGACCCGGTCGCTGTGCCGCAGCAGCGTGATGAGCAGGGTGCCGACGACCACGGCGTCGGCGAGGTGGTAGTGGTCCTCCAGCAGCGGCGGCGCGACCGGCCAGTCCTGCGGGGGCGGCGCCGACTGGAAGCGGCTCAGGTACCAGACGTTCCACTCGTCGAAGGAGATGGTGATCTTCTTGCTGGAGCCGAGCCTGGCCCCCACCTGGTCCGCGGTGGACACGACCGTGGAGATGAAGTGCTCCATGTCGGCCGCGCTGGCCAGGAAGCCGGGGAGATCGCCGTTCTTCTCCTCGTAGTAGGCGTGGCAAGAGATGTGGTCGACCAGGTCGTAGGTCTCCTCCAGGACCGTCGCCTCCCAGGTGCCGAAGGTCGGCATGGAGGAGCCGGAGCTGCCGCAGGCCACGAGTTCGAGCCCGGGGTCGACCATGCGCATGGCCCGGGCCGTCTCGGCGGCGAGCCTGCCGTACTCGCGGGCGGTCTTGTGCCCGATCTGCCAGGGACCGTCCATCTCGTTGCCCAGGCACCACATGCGGATGTCGTGCGGCTCCTTGGTGCCGTTGGCCACCCGCAGGTCGGACAGCGCGGTGCCGGACGGGATGTTGCAGTATTCGAGCAGGTCGATGGCTTCCTGTACGCCGCGGGTGCCGAGGTTGACCGCCATCATCGGCTCCACCCCGGCCAGGCGGGTCCACCGGACGAACTCGTCGACTCCGATCTCGTTGGTCTCCGTGCTGTGCCAGGCGAGGTCGAGCCGGCGCGGCCGCCGCTCGCGCGGGCCGATGCCGTCCTCCCAGCGGTAGCCGGAGACGAAGTTGCCGCCGGGGTAGCGCACGGTGGTCACGCCGAGCTCGCGGGTGAGCGCGAGCACGTCACCGCGGAACCCCTCCTCGTCGGCCGTCGGGTGCCCGGGCTCGTAGATGCCCGTGTAGACGCAGCGGCCGAGGTGCTCGACGAACGTGCCGAACGTCCGGCGCCGCACGGGGGCCACTCGATGGGCGGGGTCGATGGTCAGATGTGCCTGGAGCACGAAGTGATCTCCTTCGCCGAACGGGGGTCGCGGGCCGATTGTTAGCGTTCGCATGGCCGCCGGTCAAGTTTCGGGCCTTCGCTTACGCCGCGTACGGGCGTGGAAAAACTTCGGAGACCCGACTATTCCCGCCGGTCATGTTATCGCTAACAGACCCGCTTCATCAGCCCGGCGCCGCCATCCGGTGGCGGCGACCAGGTCGCGTCCTCCGGCGGTACCGTCTCACGCTCGGTTCGCTCCGCTGACCACGGATCGAGCCGCTCCCGCCGGGCATGCTCACAGTCGGGGAACCGCTCGGGCGGGAGGAAGCATGCGCGGCACGGGGACAGTCATCGGGGACCGGCGGCCGGACAGGCGCAGGTGGGCGTCCGCGGCGCTGGCCGCGCTCGTCCTCATGGCCGCCGGGTGCGGGCCCCGGCAGCAGGCCCGCCCGGGAACTCACCCGCCAACCGGCCCGGGGACCACGCCGCCCGTCTCCGTCGCGCCCTCCACCTCGGCCCCCGCCGGCTCACCGGTGGCGGGCCGCTACCAGCCGCTGTGGCCGTTCGCCGACGAGACACAGGCGCGGGAGTGGCAGGAGAGCTACCGGTCGGGCGGCCACCAGCCCTGGCACCTGGACGCGGACCGGACCGCGCTCGCGTTCACCCAGGGGTTCCTGGGCTTCGCGGGGATCGACCGGGTGGTCGCGCGTACGGTGACCGGCGCGCACGCCCGGGTCTCCGTCGGCACCCGCGGGGAGGGCGGCGGACGGCCCGCCGTCGCCGCCGTGGTTCATCTGGTCAGGTACGGCACCGGGCCGGACGCGCCGTGGGAGGTGGTGGGCACCGACGACACCACCTTCTCCCTCACCACGCCCCGGTACGGCGCCGTCGTGTCCTCGCCCCTCACGGTGGGCGGGAAGATCACCGGAGTGGACGAGAGCATCACGGTTCAGGTGCGCGCGACCGGGAGCGCCCGTCTCCTCGGCGAGCACTGCTGCGTCCCGGCCGGAGGGGACGGCGTCCCCTGGTCGGCCACCGTGACCTTCCGCGCGCCCCCGGGGCGGACGCTCACGATCGTCGCGAGCACCGGCGGCCACGTGGCGGAGGTCGAGCGTTTCACCGTCACCGGCGTCCGGGTGGCGGAATAGGCGCCGGTGACGGTGCCGAATCCCCGGGTGTCAGTACCCCCTGCGGATCCACTCGTCGAGGTGGGGAAGCTCGGCGCCGATCGTCGTGCTGTCGCCGTGGCCGGTGTGGACGACGGTCTCGGGCGGCAGGACGAGCAGGCGGTCGCGGATCGAGTCGATGATCACGTTGAAGTCGGAGAACGAGCGCCCGGTCGCCCCCGGTCCGCCCTTGAACAGCGTGTCGCCCGTGAAGACGACGCCCAGCTCGGGCGCGTAGAAGCAGCAGGCGCCCGGGGCGTGCCCGGGGGTGTGGAGCACTTCGAGGCGGGTTCCGGCGACCTCGATGACCTGGCCGTCCGACAGCGTGCCGCCGGGGTCACGGTCGGGGTGGGTGAGCCGCCAGACCGGCAGGTCGGCCGGGTGCAGCAGGACCGGCGCCCCGGTGGCCTCCGACAGCTCCGGCGCGACCCGGACGTGGTCGTCGTGGGCGTGGGTGGCGAGGATGGCCAGGACGCGCCTGCCCGCGATCACGTCGGTGATCGCCTTCACATCGTGGGGCGCGTCGAACACCACGCACTCGGCGTCGTCGCCGAGCACCCACACGTTGTTGTCGACGTCGAAGGTCTGGCCGTCCAGGCTGAAGGTGCCCGACGTGACGGCGTGGTCGATACGGGCACTCATGCGATCACCACCGTGCGGAACATGCCCTTATTGTGCATGCCGGCATCGGCGCGCCACGACCGGGGCCCGAAAACCGGGTTACGGTCCCGGCTGCTGGTCGTCGGCGGTCCGGGAGGGCTTGGGCGGCAGCACCGGCTCCAGGCGGAACATCCCGGCCGGCGCCTCCTCGTGCCGGGGCGGTGCGCTCTGCCGGCCCGCGACCGCCGTCAGCACGTCGGTCACGGTGACCAGGCCCTGCAGGGTGCCGGAGGTCCCGATGACCGGGACGACGTCCACCCCCGACTCCAGCATGACGGCCGCCACGCCGGGCAGCGGCTCGCCGGGCGGCACGTGCGGGCACCTGCGCCCGGCCAGCAGCTGCCGCACCTGGCTGCTCGACTGCTCGGCCGGTCCGCCGGACCAGTGGGTCGCGATGTCCTCCCGCGTGAGCACGCCGACGATCCGGGAGCCGGCGTCCACCACGGGCAGGTGGTGTATCGACCCGCGGCGCATCAGCTCCCAGGCCATGAGCGGCGACTCGTCCGGCTTCACGGTCACGAGCACCCTGCTCATCACGTCGGCGGCGGTCATGGCTTCTACGCTCATCGTTCCTCCCCGGGCGCCCGCGTCGCCACCTCCATCGGACCACCGCGGGGGTGCCCGGCGCAGTGCCGAACGTCCCTGCCGCCGGGGACCTCCGGCACCTGCGCATGCCGCCCGTACGGCGATGCAATGACCACGACGGAGACGGGGAGGTGGGCGGATGCTGGCCGGTGAGGTCATGACGAGCCCGGCGATCACGCTGCGCCGGGACGACTCGGTGCGGCGGGCGATCCGGGTGCTGTACGACCACGACATCACGGCCGCCCCCGTGCTCGGCGGGCACGACGAGCTCGTCGGGATGGTCAGCGAGATCGATCTGCTGTGCGGCGCGTTCGCGCCGGGCGTCGCGGCGCCCCGGACGGTGGGGGACGTCATGTCGCGTCAGGTGACCACGGTCGAGGACACCACCGACGCCAGGGTGCTGACGGACCTCATGATCGCGAAGAGGATCAAGAGCGTGCCGGTGCTGCGCGACGACCGGGTCGTCGGGATGGTCAGCCGCCGCGACCTCATGGCGCTGCTGGCCCGATCGGACGACGAGCTGCGCGACGCCGTCCTGACCGCCCTGCGCGAGCGCTATCCCTCGGACGCCTCCTGGGAGGTCGTGGTGCGCGACGGCGAGATCGACCTGCGCGGTCCCGAGGGCCAGGGCCCCGGACACGTGGCCGACCTGCTGGAGCGTACGGTCCCCGGGGTGCGCCCGGCCCGCCTGATCCGCTGACTCACCGCCGGGCGGCCCCCCTCACCACGGCGACCGGGCAGTGCGCGTGGGAGAGCACCGCGCGGCTCACCGAGCCGAGCACGGCCGCGGCGAAGGCGCCCCGTCCGTGAGAGCCGACGACGAGCAGCGCGGCCCGGGACGACGCCTCGACGAGGGCGGCGACCGGATGGTCGCGGACCATGTCCAGCTCGGTCTTGACGTCGGCGTACCCGCACTGCCACGGCCGCAGCTCCGACCGCGCGTACTCCTCCGCGGCCCGCCGCGTCTCGTCCGGCTCGAACGCGATCACGGGCCCGTACGGCACGGGCGGCTCCCAGGCGCAGACGATCCGCACCCGGTGACCACGCAGCCGCGCCTCCTCGAAGGCGTACGCGAGGGCGGGCCCGGACGCCTCCGAGCAGTCGAACCCCACCACGATCTCGTCCGCCGCCTCGGGGGGCGCCGGCCGTACGACGACGACCGGCACGGGGACGTGCCCGGCGACCTGGTTGCCGACCGACCCGAGCAGCATGCCGGGGAACCCGCCCGCGCCGTGGCTGCCGAGCACCAGCTCGGCGGCGCGGGCGGCCTGGTCGCGCAGCACGCGGCCGGGCCGTCCCTCGACGAGCTCCGTGGTCACTTCGAGGCCGGGCCGCCGCTCCCGGGCGGCCCGCTCGGCGTGGCCGAGGATCTGCCATCCGGACGGGGTCAGCCGGTCGTAGCTGTCGGGAATGGGATAGCGCGGGGCGTCATAGGGCAGGCGGTCGACGGCGTGGACCACCCGCAACGGCACCCGCCGCAGGTAGGCGTGGTCGGCCGCCCACTCCACCGCCCTGATCGCCCCGGTGGACCCGTCGGTGCCCACGACGACCGGTTCGCCGAAAGGCTCGCTCATGGCGCGGCGCCTCCTCGCGACGGCAGCGGAACGCTCCAGCACAGGCGGGTGCCGCCGCCGTCGCGGGGTTCGACGGCGCACGTCCCGCCCAGGCTCTCGGCGCGGTCGCAGAGGTTGCGCAGGCCGCTGCGGCGGCCCCGGGCGGGGATGCCGACCCCGTCGTCCTCCACGAGCAGGGTCAGCCGGTCGTTCTCCAGGCGTACGGCGATGGTGGCGCGGGTGGCGTGGGCGTGCCGCACGACGTTGGAGATCGCCTCCCGTGCCACGGCCAGCAGGTGCTCGCCGACGGAGGCGGGGACCCGGGTGTCGAGCTGGCCTTCCAGGCGCAGGACCGGCATGAAGCCGAGGGGCTCCCGCGCGCCCTCGGCCAGCTCGACGAGCCGGGCGCGCAGCCCGGGGGCGCCGGCCGGGGCCCGCAGGGCGAAGATCGTGGTGCGGATCTGCCGGATGGTGTCGTCGAGTTCGTCGATCGCGGATCGCATGCGCCCGGCCACCTCGGGGTCTTTCTCCCGCCGCGCGGCGCCGGTCAGCGTCATCGCCACCGCGAACAGCCGCTGGATGACCACGTCGTGCAGGTCCCTGGCGATGCGGTCGCGGTCCTCCAGCAGGCCGAGCCGCTCGGCGTACCGGCGCGCCTCGTCCAGTTCGAGCGCGACGGCCGCGTGCCCGGCGAAGGAGTGGACCATGCACACCTCCTGCCGGCTGAAGGGGACGCGGCCGGGCCGCCTGCCCAGCGACAGCACGCCGCGCACCGCTCCCGGGGCCCCCAGCGGAACGGCGCACACCGCTCCGGCGCCGGTCGTCTCCCCGACCGCGGTGAGGAGGTCGGTGTCGCCCAGGTCGGCGATCACACGGGGCTCGGCGTGGACGAACGCCTCCCCGGCCAGCGAGCCCTCGACGGGCAGCAGGCGTCCCGTGGCCGCTTTGCCCGCGTCGTCCGGGCCGGGCGCGCGGTCGGCGATCGCCACCCGCAGCATCCGCCCGTCGTCCTCGGGCAGCAGGATCGCCACCGCGTCGGCGTCGGCCATCCGCAGGGCGCGGCGGCCGATCAGCGTGAGCACCCGCGACGTCTCGGCGCCGGACAGCAGGCTCGTCGTGATCTCCGCCGACGCCTGCAGCCAGGTCTCCCTGCGGCGGGTGTCCTCGTACAGGCGGGCGTTCTCGATCGCCACCCCGGCGGCGCCGGTGAGGGCCACCACGATCGCCTCGTCGTCCTCGTCGAACTCTCCTCCGCCGCGCTTGTCGGTGAGGTAGAGGTTGCCGAACAGCTCGCCCCGGACCCGTATGGGGACACCGAGGAAGGCGGTCATCGGGGGATGGC
>JADGHC010000007.1 GCA_019689655.1 Microbispora sp. | reverse complement strand
CCCCTGGCCCCAGCGCCCACCCACGCCACCGGCAGCGGACAGGTCGGGGTCCTCCTCCAGCGCCGCACCGGCAGATCGAGCAGCCAGGACCGGGTGACCGTGCCGCCGGCTCTTTGAACGTCTCGAGGACGATGTCGCCGGCCTCCGGCAGCTCCCAGCCCTCGGCGAAGGCCGTCCACCACACCCGGCGGCTTATGGCACGCCGCCGGCCGTCGCGGGAGCGTCATCACCGGCGAGCCCGTAACGCAGGAAACGGCGAATCGGGTGCCGGCACAGGCCGCCTAGCGCGGCATGACGCCGGGGGTGACCGCTACCCGGAAGCCGTCGTACGGCCGCCCGTCAGCGCTCGGCCTCCACGGGCGGGGTGACGTCGGCCCCGGGCGCGTCGGCGCCCTTGCCGGTCTGGCCCTCGGCCGAGGCGACCGCGTGCCCGCCGAACTGGTTGCGCAGCGCCGCGATCATCTTCATCGCGGGAGAGTCAGCCTGGCGCGAGGCGAAGCGGGCGTACAGCGCGGCCGTGATGGCCGGCAGAGGCACGGCGTGGTCCACGGCGGCCTGGACCGTCCACCGGCCCTCGCCGGAGTCCTCGGCGTAGCCCTTGAGCGAGGACAGGTCGGGGTCCTCCTCCAGCGCCCGCACCAGCAGATCGAGCAGCCAGGACCGGATGACCGTGCCGTGCCGCCAGCTCTTGAACGTCTCGGGGACGTTGGTGACGATGTCGCTGGCCTCCAGCAGCTCCCAGCCCTCGGCGAAGGCCTGCATCATGCCGTACTCGATGCCGTTGTGGACCATCTTCGCGAAGTGGCCGGCGCCCACGCCGCCCGCGTGGACGAAGCCGTCCTCGCCCTCGGGCTTGAGCGTCTCGAAGATCGGCATGAGCCGGCGGATGTGCTCGGCGTCGCCGCCGCTCATGAGGGCGTAGCCGTACTGCAGCCCCCAGACGCCGCCGCTGACGCCCACGTCGACGAAGCCGATGCCGCGGGCGCCGAGTTCGGCCGCGTGCCGCTGGTCGTCCTTGTAGTGCGAGTTGCCGCCGTCGATGACGATGTCGCCCTCCGACAGCAGATCGCGCAGCTGCTCGACCGTGCTCCGCGTCGGCGCCCCCGCGGGCACCATGACCCAGACCACACGCGGAGCCTGAAGCCTCTCGACGAGCTCCTTCAGGCTGCCGACGTCGCTGATCGAGGGGTCGCGGTCATACCCGACGACCTCATGGCCGCCGCGGCGCAGCCGCTCGGCCATGTTCCCGCCCATCTTGCCGAGCCCGATCATGCCGATCTGCATCTGAGCCACCCCTCATCGTCTGCGTCGTCGTCGTCGGAGGCACGCGTACCCACGCATAAGGGGTCCATGCCCGCAGGAGATCGTACGCCCGGGGTGTCGCGGCCGCGTCAGCTGGACAGGCGGATGGGCATGATCAGGTAGCGGTAGTCCTCGTTCGCGCCGTCTTCCACAGGCTTGCCCCCGGTGAGGATGGCCGGCTTGGTCGGCGTGGTGAACTGCAGCCGCGCCACGTCGGAGTCGAGCGCCCCCAGGCCCTCCAGCAGGAACTGGTGGTTGAACGCGATGTTGATCTCGTCGCCGTCGAACTCGACCGGCAGGGCCTCCACGGCCTGGGCCTCGTCGCCGCTGCCGGCCTCCAGGATGACCTCCCCACCGCGGAAGGCCAGCCGTACGGGGGTGTTGCGCTCGGCGACGAGCGCGACGCGCTTGACGGCCTCCACGAACGAGGCCGTGGCCACGTCCGCGCGCGCGGAGAACTCGGTGGGCAGCAGCGAGCGGTACTTGGGGAACTCGGGGTCGAGCAGCCGGGTGGTCGTCCGCCGCCCGGAGCTGGAGAACCCGATCATGCCCTCGCCGGTGCCGCCGGTCGAGCTCAGCGCGATCTCGACCTCCGCGCCGGTGCCGCCGAGCGCCTTGGCCGTGTCCGCCAGCGTACGGCCGGGGATCATCGCCACGGCCTGGAAGTCGGGCTGCTCGGGCTGCCACTTCAGTTCGCGTACGGCGAGGCGGTAGCGGTCGGTGGCGGCGAGGGTCACGGTGTCGCCCTCGATCTCCATCCGTACGCCGGTGAGCATCGGGAGGGTGTCGTCCTTGCCCGCGGCGACGGCAACTTGGGCGACGGCGGAGGCGAACACGTCGCTGCCGACGCGTCCCGCGGCGGGGGGCATGGCCGGCAGGGAGGGGTAGTCCTCCACAGGCATGGTGAGAAGTGTGAACCGGGCGCTGCCGCACGTGACGACGGCCTTGGCGCCGTCCACAACCAGTTCGACCGGCTGTGCGGGGAGGGCGCGGGTGATCTCGGCGAGCAGCTTGCCGGAGACGAGCACGACACCCGGCTCCCCGGTCTGTACGTCGAGGGTCACCTCCGCGGAGACCTCGTAGTCGAAGCCGGAGAGCTTCAGCCGGTGGTCGTCGGTCACCTCCAGCCGCATGCCGGCGAGCACCGGCACCGAGGGACGGGCCGGAAGGCTTCGTGCCGTCCACGCCACGGCCTCGGCGAGCACGTCGCGATCGATCCGGAACATCACGTGGATCAGCCTCCTGGGTGTCGCTGCTTCGTCAAGTCTTCACTCTCCCGCACCTGTGCGCCTCCCGAACCCCTTCTATGGTTCTTGAGTTCCTTAGGGGGAGAGATACAAGCCGTCTTATTAGGCGGTGTGGATATGTGGATGCCGAGCATTTTCGCAGCTCAGCGGAGCTGGTTCATCCACCGCCGGTGTGGGGGAAGCGTGGAAGCACCCCTGTGGACTGTGGGCGGACCCGCTGTCCCCACACCCGTTCCCCAGGCGGAGGGCCTTCTGTCCACGAGTAATCCACGGGGTTTCCACCGGTTGTCCACGGGGCAAAAGGGGCGGCTGAGCTCCCTGTGACGAGTACGCACAGGGCGTCCCCAGCTCGTCCACGGGTGTTCCCCAACCCATCCCCAGCTTTTCCCCAAGGTTGTCCCCAGGTGGGGACGGCGCCTTGGCGGGCCGGAGAGGGTGGGGGTAACGCGACGGAGCCGCCACCGGCGGCCGCGGCTTTGATCCACAGAGTTATCCACAGCTGTGCACTAAGCGTTGCGTGCGCGCTGCTTGATCCGGGTCGTCAGCTCGTTGACCTGGTTGTACATCGAGCGCCGCTCGGCCATGAGCGAGCGGATTTTACGCTCCGCATGCATCACGGTGGTGTGGTCGCGTCCGCCGAACTGCTGGCCGATCTTCGGCAGGGATAGGTCGGTCAGCTCACGGGCCAGATACATGGCGATCTGGCGGGCGGTGACCAGGGCGCGCGAGCGCGAGCTTCCGCACAGGTCGTCGAGCGAGACGCCGAAGTACTCGGCGGTTGTGGACATGATGAGGGAGATGGTGATCTCCGGGCTCGCGTCCTCGCTGATGAGGTCCTTGAGGACGATCTCGGCGAGCTCGATGTCCACAGACTGCCGGTTGAGGCTGGCGAACGCGGTCACCCGGATCAGCGCGCCCTCCAGCTCGCGGATGTTCGTCGCGATGCGGCTGGCGATGTACTCCAGCACGTCGGGCGGCGCGGCCAGGCCCTCCTGGATCGCCTTCTTCCGCAAGATCGCGATGCGGGTCTCCAGCTCGGGCGGCTGGACGTCGGTGATCAGACCCCACTCGAACCGGTTGCGCAGCCGGTCCTCCAGCGTGACGAGCTGCTTGGGCGCCCGGTCGCTGGAGATGACGATCTGCTTGCTGGCGTTGTGGAGCGTGTTGAAGGTGTGGAAGAACTCCTCCTGCGTCTGCTCCTTGCCCTCGAGGAACTGGATGTCGTCCACGAGGAGGATGTCCACGGCCCGGAAGCGGGAGCGGAACCCGTCGGCCTTGTGGTCGCGGATGGAGTTGATGAAGTCGTTGGTGAACTCCTCCGAGCTGACGTACCGCACCCGGGCGCCGTCGTACAGGCTCTGCGCGTAGTGGCCGATCGCGTGCAGCAGGTGGGTCTTGCCCAGCCCGGAGTCGCCGTAGATGAACAGCGGGTTGTACGCCTTGGCGGGGGCCTCGGCGACCGCGACGGCCGCGGCGTGCGCGAAGCGGTTGCTGGCGCCGATGACGAACGTCTCGAAGGTGTACTTGGCGTTCAGCCGGGCCGGCTCGCCGGAAGTGCGCGTGCTGCGGGTCTCCCAGCGGTTCTGCCCGGCGCCGGGGACCGATCCGGCCACGGGGCTCGGCACCGAACCCGGCACGGAACCCGGCGCGTGCTCGGGCTTGGGCGCCGAGGGCGGCTCGGGGGAGTAGCCGGGCCGCTGCGTGTGGTCCGGCGGGGACATGTGCTGCGGAGGCTGTGGATATTGCCGGCTCTGTGGATAGTGCTGCCCGTGCGGCTCGGCGTCGCGCCGGACCGGGCCCTCCTCGCCTAACGGGAAGCGCGGAGCCTGCGGACGAGGCTGTGGATAACCTGTGGACGGCGGCTGTGGACGATAGTCGGCCCGCGGCCCGGCCGCGGGGTCGGACGCGGCGGGCTCGGCGGCGCCGGGATCTACCATCACGGCGATCCGCACGGGCCGGCCGAGCTCCTGCGACAACGCGTGCACGATCAGCGGGCGCAGCCGTACCTCGATGATCTCCTTGGCGAAGTCGTTGGGGGCCGCCAGGAGGATCGTGTCGTTGATGAGGCCGGAGGGCTGCGTCATCTGGAGGAACGCACGCTGCTGCCCCGAGACGCCCTCGTCGAGCAGGGTCCTGAGCGCCCGAGCCCATACAGCGTTGAGATCGACGCCTTCCATGGCTCGGCCCCTCCTTCCGTTGCGCGGCCCCGCCCGCTCGCCGCGATCCGTGTCGTCGTGTCAGTTCGTACGCCTCGCGGCACCGGTCCCTCGTCCGGATGCCATCCACATATGATCCACATGATGTGCACAGCCCGCGCGTCCTCCCCGGGCATATTCATGCTGATGGGAGGAAGGGCCGGACGGCCGACAGTAGCGGGGTGCACAACATGGGTTCAAGGCGTTGTCCACAGCCTAACGGCCCATGGTCGATCGCCGTACTCGCTTGGCGTCTCGTGTGCCGGTTTGACCTGACGGACGGTGGGCCCGTAACGTATCCCGGTCGGCTAATCACGCGACGGCTATTTCGCATGCCCGCGCACCTGACGAGCCGTGACCTTGGAATGGACCGCACCCGCGGAACGCCGCGGACGCACCTGACGCCTGGAGCCCACCCGTGAGCAAGCGTACTTACCAGCCGAACAACCGTCGCCGCGCGAAGACCCACGGCTTCCGGCTGCGCATGCGCACCCGGGCCGGCCGCGCCATCCTGGCCGCGCGCCGCCGCAAGGGCCGTGCCAAGCTGACGGTCTGATAAATCAGACGCCGCCCGCCCGTGCCGAGCGGAGCGGACGGCCGTACGTCGAGGAAGTGCCCGGTGCTGCCGTCCGCGTCCCGCATGCGGCGGGGTGACGATTTCGCCGACGCGATTCGCCGTGGGCGGCGCGCCGGGTGTCCCACCTTGGTCGCACACCTGAACCTGCGCGACGCCGACGAGCCACCGCTGGTCGGCTTCGTCGTGAGCAAGGCGGTCGGTGGCGCCGTGGTGCGGAACCGGGTCAGGCGCAGGTTGAGACACCTCATGCGGAGCCGCCTGCCATTGCTGCCGAGAGGTAGCCTTCTGGTGGTACGCGCCAATCCACCGGCAGCGTCCGCGCGCAGCGAGCACTTGGCCGCCGAACTCGACGTCGCGCTGAGTCGTTTACTCCGGCGGCGCGGGTCCGAGTCCCGGACCCCGACGGATGGACGGTCATGACAGCGCAGCACTCGACCCCGGTCGTGGCGCCGGGGGACAGCGACCGGCCCGAGGCGGGCCCGGTCGCTCGTGTGCTGCTCGCGATCATCAGGTTCTACCGCGCCTTCATCAGCCCGATGCTGGGCCCGAGGTGCCGGTTCGAGCCGTCCTGCAGTGCCTACGGACTGGAAGCCGTCGCCGTTCACGGAGCGGCGCGCGGGGTTTGGCTGACCGTCAGGCGTATCGGACGGTGTCACCCGTTCCATCCTGGAGGTTTCGACCCGGTGCCCCCACGCCGAGTCCGGTCTCACGACGAAACGCAAGGGAGCTAGCTCGGTGGAGCTGCCATTCCTGAATTGGCTGTACACGGCGGTGGCCTGGGTGATCACCCAGATCCACGCCGGTTACAGCATTTTCATTCCCTCCAGCAGCGGTCTCAACTGGGCGCTGACCATCATCACGCTGACCGTGCTGATGCGCCTGTTGATCTTCCCGCTGTTCTTGAAGCAGATGCGCTCGTCGCGCAAGATGCAGGAACTGGCGCCCAAGGTCCAGGAGCTGCGCAAGAAGTACAAGAACGACAAGCAGCGCATGAACCAGGAGGTCATGCGGCTGTACCAGGAGGCAGGGGCCAACCCGCTGGGAGGCTGCCTCCCGATCCTCGCGCAGTTCCCCATCTTCATTTCGATGTTCACCGTGCTGCGGGCCATCGCCGAGGACCGGGCCGTCTTCGGCATGACCAAGGAGCTGGTGAACAGCGCGCGTGCCGCGCACGTCATCGGTGCTCCACTGGCGGCGAAGTTCTTCGACAGCGCCGAGGTCATCCACAGCCTCGGCGCCCAGCCGGTGCAGACGAAGATCGTGCTCGCCTGCTTCGTCGCCATCAGCTCGTGCACCACCTTCCTCACCGTCCGGCAGAGCGTGAAGCGCTCGATGGCGCAGATGCCGGACAACCCCATGGCGCAGCAGCAGAAGATCCTCATGTACATCTCGCCGCTGTTCGCCGTCTTCAGCCTGAACTTCCAGCTCGGTCTGATCCTTTACTGGGTGACCACCAACCTGTGGACGCTCGGCCAGCAGCACTGGTTCTACAGCCGTCACCCCATGCCGGTCGTGGACGAAAAGGGCAACGTCACCACTCCCGAGCCGACGAATGGCATCTTCACCAAGCTGGTGGGAAAGCCCAAAGCGGCGGCGAAGCCCGAGCCGGCGCCCGCCCCCAAGATCGTCCGTCAGCAGCCGACGCGCCAGCCTCGCAGCAAGCGCACCGGCAGCAAGAAGTCGTAGGAGAAGGAGAGTCCGGACGTGACCGAAGCTGAGGAGACCCTCAAGCCTGCTCCCGACATCGAAGCCCTGGAACAGGAGGGCGAGATCGCGGCGGACTACCTGGAGGGCCTGCTCGACATCGCCGACCTCGACGGTGACATCGACATGGACGTCGAGGGGGACCGCGCCGTGGTCTCGATCGTTGGCGTCAAGGGTGATGAACTCGTGGGTCCCGGCGGCGAGGTGCTGGAGGCGCTGCAGGAGCTGACGCGCCTTGCCGTGCACCGCCAAACGGGGGAGCGTTCGCGGCTCATGCTCGACGTGGGCGGCTACCGGGAGCGGCGCCGCGCCGAGCTCACCAAGGTCGGCGCCGCGGCCGCCGACGACGTCAAGCGCACCGGTCAGCCGAAGGCGCTCAAGCCGATGACGCCGTTCGAGCGAAAGATCGTTCACGACGCGGTCGCCGCGGCGGGCCTGCGCAGCGAGTCCGAGGGCGAGGAGCCCCGGCGTTTCGTGGTGGTCTTGCCCGCCTGACCGCTTTCCACAGTTCCGACGCGGGGAAGCCGCCGGTTCCGACTCCCGGGACCGGCGGCTTTTCCGTCCCGCACCTGCCTTCTTCTTCCCGTCCACGAGAGGGGCCCGTACGGACGGGGTCCACCGGATGTACGGTCGGCCGTCGCCGGGAGGGAAGGATGGTTACCCTTGGCAAAGAGCGTTCCTGGATGAGTGAGTGATGACGGAGAGCAACGACCTGCCCGAAGCGCCCCCGGTGGCGCGGGAGATCTTCACCGGTGAGGCGCTGGAGCGGGCGCGGGTGTTCGCCGAGTTGCTCGCCGGGCCGGGTGTGGTGCGGGGGCTGCTGGGTCCGCGCGAGGTGTCCCGGATCTGGGACCGGCACCTGTTGAACTGCGCGGTTGTCGAGGAGGCGGTCCCGCCGGACTCCACACTGGTCGACATCGGCTCGGGTGCGGGCCTGCCCGGTCTCGTCCTGGCGATCGTCCGTCCCGATGTGACGGTGACCTTGCTGGAGCCGCTGCTGCGCCGCACCGTGTTCCTGTCGGAGTGTGTCGAGGCACTCAAGCTCGACAACGTGGAGGTGCTGCGCGGCCGGGCGGAGGAGCTCGCCGGCAAGCGTTTCTTCGATGTGGCGACGGCGCGGGCGGTGGCGCCGCTCGACCGCCTGCTGTCGTGGTCGATGCCGCTGCTGCACGAAGGCGGGGAGCTGCTGGCGATGAAGGGAGAGCGGGCTCGGGAGGAATTGGACGCGGCCCGTCCCCAGTTGGAATCGCTCGGGGTGAGGCACGTCGAGCTGGTGGCCGTGGGGCAAGGTAAGGTCGAGCCGCCCGCGACCCTTGTTCGCGTCGTCGCCGGACGGCCTCCGCGAACGGGCACGCGGAGGCGACGAAAGAGGTGAACCGGTGGCGGACGCCGGATCGGGTGGTGTGACAGCGGGTCTGGGTTGGCCGGAGACTCGGCTCCCCCTACGCTGGGAGATCGCGACAGCAGGCCGGTCCTCCGGGGTGGGCTGGCCTCGTCCCCCTGCTTCGCCGGTCGAAAGGACGACGACCGTGTCCCAGACCCCCCTTGACCCTGACGATTCGCCGCTGGTACGAGAGGCACTGAGTTCTGTGGTTTCACGTGAAACAGCCGCGCCCCCGCAGGCGGCTGCGCCTTCCGTCGGTTACTCGACACGCGACGAGGGGGCCTGGCCCCGGCCTTCCCGCTGCCGCGTGATGACGGTGGCCAACCAGAAGGGCGGCGTGGGGAAGACCACCACAGCCGTCAACCTTGCGGCGGCGCTGTCCATGCACGGCCAGCGCGTCCTAGTGGTCGATCTCGACCCGCAGGGCAACGCGTCCACGGCCTTGTCGACGGAACACCGGTCGGGGATGCCGTCGGTGTACCAGGTCCTCGTGGAGGGCTTGCCACTGGCGCAAATCGTGAAGCCGGTTCCCGACATGCCGAACCTGTACTGCGCTCCCGCCACCCTCGACCTCGCGGGTGCGGAGATCGAGCTGGTTCCGATGGTCGGCCGGGAGACCCGGTTGCGGCGGGCGCTCGCCTCGTTTGATGCGATGCAGTTCGACTACATCTTCATCGACTGCCCGCCTTCGCTGGGCCTGCTGACCGTGAACGCCATGGCCGCGGCCCAGGAAGTGCTGATCCCCATCCAGTGCGAGTACTACGCCCTGGAAGGGCTCACCCAGCTTCTGCAGAACGTGGAACTGGTGCGTGCGCACCTCAACCAGACGCTGTCGGTGTCGACCATCCTGCTCACGATGTACGACGGCCGCACCCGCCTCGCCTCCCAGGTGGCCGAGGAGGTGCGATCGCACTTCGGCGACACCGTGCTCGACGCCGTGATCCCCAGGAGCGTCCGCGTCTCCGAGGCGCCCAGCTATGGCCAGTCGGTCATGACGTACGACCCGGGATCGAGCGGGGCACTGGCGTACATGGGCGCGGCCCGTGAGATCGCCTATCGTGCGACGGCCCTCGCCGGCGCCTGACGAAGTCACCGAACCCGGACCGCCCGACTGCCGCATGCGGTGCGGGCGGTCACGGGCGGGGGTGCTCGCACCCGTAGATGAAAGACCCGGGCGTGGCGGGAAAGCCGCGCCGTATCCGGCTGCCCGGCGGGGACGCCGCTCGCGCCGGCCGGAGTCCCGGCTCGTGTGCCCGCCGAAGCCGGCCTCGGTGACGGCGGCGATCAGATCACCGGCGGTCAGCTCGCGTTCGCGCCAGGGGGCGTTCGCGCAACCGCGCCGCTTTCCCACGTCGCGCAGACGCCTGTCTGCGGCGTCGCGTGAGAACTCCCGCCGGCCGTCTGATCGCCGGAGCGCAAGCCGGGCAGGTCACGCGTTCATCGTTCCAATTCGGCTCGCGCCGCAACGACTTTTCTCGTACAAACGGGGTGCTTCGGGGCGCACAGTGGAGGAGCCGCGGCAGTGCCTGGTCGGCTGGCCCATCACGCCGATTCGCGCGGCTCGGCGCCGGGCTCATGCTGGTCGCGAAGTGAGAACGCCCCACCGGGCGGGAGTCCACCCGGGGCACCCATGGATTGTCACGGGTTCGGGCCGTCATGGTGTGGGAGGTCACCGCGCAGACCGGAGCGCCCGGTCCTCCGGCGGTCCGGTCAATGGGATGGTTTGTGCACAGCTCGATGTCTGGAACTCATGGAGACGCCGCCACAGCGGTACTCTCTCCTGGTGTGTGCGTGCCGGTGCCCAGTGACCCCGAGTCGCTGGGCACCGCCTTCTGTGCGGGTGCGGGTATGAAGGAGCAGCGGTGAGCCAGCAGCGTCGGGGACTGGGCAAGGGTCTTGGGGCTTTGATCCCCACGGGACCGATCGTCGATCCCACGTCCGTGGCGAGCGCGCCGCCTGTCGGATCGCCGTCGTCCGTACCGGGGACGAACGTTGCGGGGCTGCGTCCGGTGGAGGGCGCCTACTTCCAGGAGATCGAGGTCGACCTCATCTCCCCGAACCCGCGGCAGCCTCGGGAGGTGTTCGACGAAGACCGGCTGGACGAGCTCGCGGCGTCCATCAAGGAGGTCGGTCTGCTGCAGCCGGTTGTCGTCCGTGCCGTGGAGGGCGGCCGTTTCGAGCTCATCATGGGGGAGCGGAGGTGGCGCGCCTCGAAGATCGCCGGGCTCGACCGGATCCCCGCGATCGTCCGGAGCACGCAGGACGACGAGATGCTCCGAGAGGCGCTGATCGAAAACCTCCAGCGGGAACAGCTCAACGCGCTGGAGGAGGCGGCGGCGTATCAGCAGCTGCTGGACGACTTCGGAGCCACCCATGAGGTGCTCGCCAAGAAGGTCGGACGGTCACGCTCTCACATCACCAACACCCTGCGCTTGCTGAACCTCCCTCCCGAGGTGCAGCGCCGGCTGGCGGCAGGGGTCATCAGCGCCGGGCACGCGCGGGCGCTTCTGGCGCTCAACGACCCCGCCGCTCAGGAGCGGCTGGCGACTCGGATCGTGGCTGAGGGCTTGTCGGTCCGGACCGTCGAAGAGATCGTGGCGCTCGGCGAGGCGACCTCGGGACCGGCTCCGCGTAAGCCGCGGACGAAGAAGCCGACCGCCCCCGCGCTGCGGGATCTGGCCGACCGGCTCTCGGACCACTTCGAGACGAAGGTGAAGGTCGATCTCGGCAGCCGGAAGGGGCGCATCGTGGTGGAGTTCTCCACGATCGACGACCTGGAGCGGATCATCGACACGATGGCACCGGAGGCGGCCAGCGCGATGCGCGCCAGGGGCCTCACCGCGGAGTGACATGCTCGCGGCGCTCTAGGCCGGGAGCACGCGGTCGCTTCCGGTAGCCGCCGGAGGCGTCCGGCTGGAGATCCCGGGGCCGCCTCTTGCGCGGCCCCAGGCGGTCCACCAATCACGAGGTCTGCGGCCCTACGGAAGGCTAGTGGGCGCTGGCGTTAACCCCGGTTTCACGTGAAACACCGCCGCCCACGTCTGCCTCGCACGGCCCGCTCTGTTACGCCCGCCGGGGGCGCCCGCGGTCGCCGGACGGTGATGGGCCCGTTTCACGTAAAGCACCACCGCCGATGTCTGCCCTTCGGCCACGTCTTACGCCCCGCCGCGGGCGCCCCGCCGATGGCCGGGCGACGTTGTCCACGGTTTCACGTGAAACGCCTTCGCCGACGCCTGCCTCCACGGTCCGTCCGCATCGATGGGCCGGGCGCGAAGCCCTGCCGTCCATGTATGCCTCGCACGGCCCGGTCTGTTACGCCTGCGGTGAGCCCCCTCCGTCGCCGGTCGGGGGACGGCGTTGGCCGCGGTTTCACGTGAAACGTCTTCGCTGATGTCTGTCCCCCACGGCCCGGTCACGTCGATGGGTCGGGACGCGAAGCCCAGCCAGTGCCGGGAGCAAGGGGCATGTCCAGCCCGAGGGTCTGGACGCGGGCGCGCTCACGCCGCCAGGCAGGTCTGCACAGGTGTGATCGTGCCACTGGCGGGGTGAGCGGCCAGGGGTGCATCTCCACCACCGGCCGCCCGGCGCGTGACCGTCAGCCATGCCCCCGCTCGTAGGGCCCGAGGGCACAGCGATCGCGGCGGAGCCATGTCCCCGGCCATGCGTCCGGCATCCCGGGGAGCGTGATGCGTCCCCGCGCCGTGGAGCCACACGGACGTCGCAGTTCCACACCGGTATCTGTGCGTGTCTCCGCAAGCGCGTCGAGGCGACTGATGATGCCCCCGGCTCACTCGGGGATGCCTGCTGCGCCCCGGCTCGCCCGAAGACGCCGCAAACCATCTGACCAAGCTTCTCGCCGTGCTGCCGGTCTGCGAGAGCTCACCGTGCTCACTTTCGATCTGTCCCGGGTTGGCTCGGCCCCCGAGGGGGCTGTCCGCCCAAGGTTTGGCGCCGGCAGCCGCTTGCCGCGTTCGGCGCGCAGGTCGGCTGAGACCAGGACGAGCGCGAGCAGCCCGGCCGCAACCTGAACATCGACGACCTCCCCGCCGAGAAGGGCCGTCGGCTTTCGTTGCGGAGACCCCGGACGCGCGGGCGAACCAGTCGGCAGAGCGAGCCGCGGTGGGGCCGCAGCAGACGGCCCACGGCATGGGGAGTCGCAGCACAGTCCTCTATCGCAGAGCGCTTAGAGCAGGGCGGGCCGCAGCAGGACGGGCCCCGGCGGAGCGCGCTCTGGCGGGGCGGGCCCGGCAGGAGAGCCGCTGCGGGGGCGCGCCGAAGTAGGCGTGGACTGCGCCCGCAGGACTCACAAGGGGAGGGTGTCGCACACGTGGTTGTCGCCGTGGGTGATTGGGGGCGTCATTCGATCCACCTGGGACCTACTGCCCGCCACGACCGCGCTGGGCCTGTGCCTGCAGGAGAGGTTCCGCATGGGCTGGGTCGTGCAAACAGGCTGTATGGCATGTGGCATGCGGAGCCGCAGAACTCACCGGAAACAGCACCGGCCGGGAACGGAGCCCGATAGGCCGCTGTGACCAGAGCGGGCACCTCCGAGGGGCGCCGGGAACGGGGCAGGGTGCGCCGAAGTGTGGCATGCCACGGGGAACTGGGCGGGTCGGCATCGGGCCGACGGGCTGGACTTCGACGTCGTCACGCCGCTGATGCCATTGGGGCCGGGGACATGGGGTGCACCGGTATCAATACATGGCACGTCATCGAGAACCGGGCCCGGTAGGCCGCCGTGGTGAGAGCCGGGGGAAGCCGCCGAAGTATCAGCGGGCGAGCAGGGGTCGATCGCGGACGCGATAGAGCCGCAGATCCACCCGAAAATGGGAGCCGCTACTGGCGGCGGCGCCTGGGTGCCGCTTGCCGCCGGGAAAGTGCTGCCGGTCCTGCGGGGTGCCGCCGACCGGCCCGCACCTCCATCCTCGATGCCGGACCTGCATCTCCCGATCACCCGGCCTGCGCGGGAGGAATCGCGTATGGCCAAACCACGAGGCCGGCCGTACCGGATTACTCGGCATGCGGGGAGAACGCGTTGCCCTACCTCGGAGCGGCGGGCTCCCGGAGTCGGCCCCTCCAGGCGCGCTGCCTGGGCTCCCGAGGCCTGGAGGGGAGTGTTTCACGTGAAACCGCGAGGATCAGCTCCGGGTGGCGGCGAGCTCCAGCAGTCCCTTGCAGAGCGTGCCGAGGTCCCGGCCTGCCGCCTCGGCGGCCATCGGCAGCAGGGAGGTCTCCGTCATGCCGGGGGCCACGTTCACTTCGAGGAAGTACGGCTTGCCGTCGGCATCGACGATGATGTCGGTGCGGGAGATGTCTCGCAGGCCGAGCGCGGTGTGAGCGGCGACCGCCATGCCGGCGCACGCCTCGGTGACTTCGGGAGAGAGCCGGGCCGGTGCAAAGAACTCCGTCTGTCCGGCCGTGTACCGGGCCGCGTAGTCGTACACGCCCCGGTCGGGCACGATCTCCACCGGCGGCAGGGCGACCGGTCCGTCGCCGAGGTCCACCACGGAGACCGAGACCTCCACCCCCTGGATGTACCGCTCGATGAGGGCGGTGTCGCCGTAGGCGAAACAACCGACCATCGCGGCGGGCAACTCTTCCGCGGTGCGCACGATGGACCCGCCCAGCGCGGAGCCGCCGCGAGAGGGCTTGACGAAGAGCGGCAGGCCGAGCCGCTCGATGATGCGGGCGAGCACCGCCGTGGCGCCGAGATCGTGGAACGTCTCCTTGGGCAGCGCCACGGAGTCGGGCGTGTTCAGCCCCCAGGAACGGACGACCGCCTTCGCCGTCGGCTTGTCGAAGGCGACCCGGCAGGCGTCCGGCGTCGCTCCGACGTAGGGCACGTCGAGCAGTTCCAGCACCGAACGGATCGCGCCGTCTTCCCCGGCGCCACCGTGCAGGGTGACGAACACCGCGTCCGGCGGGTCCGCCAGTACGGCGGGCACAAGGGTGGCGTCGGCGTCACGCGTCTCCACGTCCACACCGGCCGCCCGCAGCACCTCGGCGACGCGGCGTCCGGAGCGGATGGAGACCTCGCGCTCGTAGGAGAGTCCTCCCGCGAGGATGAGCACATGGCCCAGATCGCTCATGGCGTCTCACCACCGATCCGGTCTGCTGTGGTGCCGGTCGTGGCGCGGAGGTGCTCTGTGTTGCCTGGCCCGAGTCGCATCCCCCTCCACGGACGCGCGGGGGGCGATCCTTGGGTCATCGTTCGCTCGCTCACGAAGAGGGCCTTTCTCGCCTCAAAAGTCAGTACGGCCAGCCTGAACAGGCTAGTGCCCCGCCCGTGCCGACGCGTCGTCGCATCACCGTCCCGGCCGGCATCACATGGCCACGGCGGCCATCGGAGCCGTCCCGGCAGGTGTCACGTGCCAAGCGGCGGCGATCGGAGCTGTCCCGGCAAGCGTCGCATGCCCGGTGGGCAGTCACCGGAGCCACCCCGGGGCAGGGGAGTGCGGCAAACGCCGGCTCACGGCAAAGGAGCCGTCCATGAGCGATGCCATGGACGGCTCCTTTGCCGAGACAGTGGCCGTACCGGACTCAGGCGAGATCCGGGCCGGGGGTGTCGACGCCCGTGTGTTCCGGCGCGGAGCCGGTGCCGAACGTGTCGCGCAGCATGAGCTCCTGCTCGATCACTCCCGCCAGGCGGCGCACGCCCTCCTTGATGCGGTGCGGCTCGGGATAGCAGAACGATAGGCGCATGTTCCGCGCGCCGCCGCCGTCCGAGTAGAAGCCGGTGCCCGGCACGAATGCGACCCGCTCGGCGACCGCACGGGGGAGGATCGCCTTGGAGTTGAGTCCTTCGGGAAGCGTCACCCAGACGAAGAATCCGCCGGCGGGGCGGGTCCACGTGCAGCCGGGCGGCATGAGCACGTCGAGCGCGCTCAAGAGCGCGTCCCGCCGCTCGCGGTACAGTTCACGGAACGACTTGATCTGCTCGCGCCACGGCTGGGTGGCGAGGTACTGGCCGACGGCGAGCTGCGTGAAGGACGAGTGCGACAGCACCGCCGACTCCATCGCGAGGATCAGCTTGTCGCGTACGGCGTGCGGGGCGACGGCCCAGCCGACGCGGAAGCCGGGGGCGAGGGTTTTGGAGAACGAGCCGAGGTACACCACCCCTTCGGGGTCGTCGGCCCGCAGCGCCCGCAGCGGTTCGGCGTCGAACCCGAGCAGGCCGTACGGGTTGTCCTCCACCACGAGGACCCCGGCGCGGCGGCAGATCTCCAGCACCTGGCGGCGGCGCACCTCGTTCAGCGTCACACCGGCCGGGTTCTGGAAGTTCGGGATCGTGTAGAGGAACTTGATCCGGTTGCCGGCCGCCTGGAGCGCGTAGATGGTCTGCGCGAGAGCCTCGGGGATGAGGCCCTGGTCGTCCATGGCGATATGAACGACCTTCGCCTGATATGCGCTGAACGTTCCAAGCGCCCCCACGTACGATGGCCCTTCGGCGAGCACGACGTCGCCGGGGTCGATGAAGATCCGGGTGATCAGGTCGAGCGCCTGCTGCGAACCCACCGTGACGACCACGTCGTCGGCGTTCGCCTCGATGCCCTCGATGCGCATGACCTCGCAGATCTGCTCACGCAGCTCGGGGTCACCCTGCCCGGAGCCGTACTGCAGGGCCACGGAACCACGCTTGGCGACCAGGTCGGCGACGAGCTCGCTGACCAGGTCGAGGGGGAGCGCGTTGACGTACGGCATGCCGCCGGCGAGCGAGACCACCTCCGGCCTCGACGCGACGGCGAAAAGAGCTCGGACCTCGGAGGCGACCATCCCGGCGGCACGGGCGGCATACCTGTCGACGTAGGCGTCAATGCGCGACCCTTGGGCCGCGTTCGTCCGACCGTGATCAAGCTCTTCTGCCACGGTCCACCTCCGATCACGTAGCCGAGAAATCCAGAGTACGGTAACGCGCCACTCCGATCACAACAGGGTATTGACCATCAAGAGCCCCTTTTCTTGCATTCCCGCATCACCGGTTTCGGTCCGCCCAACCCCTTTAACGGTCGCCTGCGACCCGTTGTGGCGCACCCGCTCAGCCCCATGCGCTGAGTTACGATGCGAGCTGGAGACGCCGTATTCGCGCGCTTTTCTGGCAGGACTCCTGACGGGGATTGGGGCAACACGTGTCGCGTCGGCTGGTCAATGTCACTCTCGACAATCTCGATGACCTGCCGCGCCGGTGCCGGCGGTGCGTGTTCTGGGAGCTTGATCCGGTCAGCGGCGAGCGGGCCGCGGAGGCGGGCGACCCGGCCTTGGAGAAGGAGGCGTGGATCTCGGCGACCCTCCTCGAATGGGGAAGCTGCGGAAAGATCGTCTATGTCGACGGCGTGGCCGCCGGGTTCGTGCTCTACGCCCCGCCGCTGTACGTCCCGCGCTCGGTGGCGTTCCCCACGTCTCCGGTCAGCTCGGACGCGGTGCTGCTGATGACCGCGCACATCGTGCCGGAGTTCACCGGCGGCGGGCTGGGCCGGATGCTCGTGCAGGGCGTGGCCAAGGATCTGACCCGCCGTGGCGTACGCGCGATCGAGGCGTTCGGCGACCTGAAGTGGGAGCAGCTCGGCGGTTGCGTGCTACCCGCGGAGTATCTGCTGTCGGTCGGATTCAAGACCGTACGGCCGCATCTGCGCTTCCCCCGGCTGCGGCTGGAGCTCAAGACCGCCGTGTCGTGGCGTGAGGATGTCGAGGTGGCGCTGGAGCGTCTGCTGGGTTCGATGTCCCCGGAGCGGGCGCTTCGGCCCGTCTGAGCGGATCTCAGCGGTTCACGCGCGCGTACGCGGAGGTTCGTGGGCCGCGCGGTGATTTGCAGGGTGGTACGGCGGGAGGTTCGCGGGCGCGGGATGTGCCACCATTCGCCGGGCCCGCCCGCCGCAGCTCGGCACGGAGAGCGCGTTCGGCACGAAAAGCAGACGAGCCCTCCGCGCGGGGCGCGGAGGGCTCTGGTGGCTTCGGGGGGCCGCCGCTATTCGGGCCGGGCGGCGGGTGGTGACGAAGCCGGCGCGGTGCGATCCACCGCCGCAGTCAGCACAGTGCGATGCACCATCGAAGGCGGCACAGTGCGGTCCACCATCGCGATTGGCAAGACGTGGTGTGCCATCGAAGACGGCACAGCGCCGTGCGCCTTCGAAGCCGGCACGATGCACCACCGAAGGCGTCGCCGCGAGCGGCGGTGGCCTGCCGTCGACGACGTCAGATGACGCCCTCGAGCTCACGCAGCAGCATGGCCTTCGGCTTGGCGCCGATGATCTGCTTGACGACCTCGCCGCCCTTGTACACGTTCATCGTCGGAATCTGGAGCACACCGTAGTCCCGCGGCGTGACCGGGTTCTCGTCGATGTTCAGCTTGACGATGGTCAGCTTGTCGGCGTGCTCGCTGGCGATCTCCTCGAGGATCGGCGCGACCTGACGGCAGGGACCGCACCACTCGGCCCAAAAGTCGACCAAAACCGGCTTGTCGCTCTTGAGGACCTCGGCCTCGAAGCTCGCGTCCGTCACGCTCTTGATCGCGCCCACGGTATCTCTCCTTGCGTGAGTGGTGTGGCGGTGCAGACAACCGCGGGGACCGTCCCCGCATTCCCGATATTCGTGACTCAGGCGTTAAGTGCCAGCCAGCGCTCGGCGTCCAGCGCCGCTGCGCAGCCGGTCCCGGCCGCGGTGATCGCCTGACGATAGATGTGGTCGACGACGTCCCCGGCGGCGAACACCCCGTCGATGTTCGTCCGCGTCGTCGGGGAGTCCACCCTGATGTACCCCTGGTCGTCCAGATCGATCTGGCCCTTGACCAGGTCGGTGCGCGGCTCGTGCCCGATCGCGATGAACACGCCGCCGACCGGAAGCTCGCTCTCCTCGCCGGTCTTGACGTTGCGCACCCGCACCCCGGAGACCCGCTCCTCGCCGAGGATGTCGACGACCTCGCTGTCCCAGATGAAGCGGATCTTCTCGTTCGCGAACGCCCGATCCTGCATGATCTTGCTGGCGCGCAGCGTGTCGCGGCGGTGGATCACCGTCACCGACTTCGCGAACCGGGTGAGGAAGGTGGCCTCCTCCATCGCGGTGTCGCCACCGCCGACGACCACGATGTCCTGGTCGCGGAAGAAGAACCCGTCACACGTCGCACACCAGGAGACGCCGCGGCCGGACAGCCGCTTCTCGTTCTCCAGGCCCAGCTCGCGGTAGCCCGACCCGGTGGCCAGGATCACCGCCTTGGCGTAGTAGGTGTCGGTGTACGTCTTGACGACCTTCGGGTTGGCCCGGAGATCCACCTCGATCACGTCGTCGGCGACCAGCTCGGCACCGAACCGCTCGGCCTGCTTGCGGAAGTTGTCCATCAAGTCCGGGCCCAGGATGCCGTCGGGGAACCCGGGGTAGTTCTCCACCTCGGTGGTGTTCATCAGCGCCCCGCCGGCGGTGACCGAGCCCTCGAAGACGAGAGGCTTGAGGTCCGCACGCGCGGTGTACACGGCCGCCGTGTAGCCGGCCGGTCCCGACCCGATGATGATCACGTTACGAACGTCGCTCAACGGACCCGCCTTCTTCGATCGGATGTGGTGCAGTGCCGTCAACAGATCCTAGGCCCCGGTCATTCCCCCGTAGCGGCCCCATATGGCGAAGCCCCCCGGAGGTCGCGGGGGGCTTCGCCACTTGCTTGATGGTACGGCTCGCGCCGTGCGGTCACTTCCAGGTGGCCAGGCCCTCGGGCCGCAGCTTGTGGCAGTTGGAGTCCACCACGACCACCCGCACGGCGTTCATGCTCTTGTCCTCCCAGAACGCCATGATCGTGGCCTCGTTGCCGTTGTAGAGGGCCTTGTCGACGCCGATCGGCGTGCGGTCGAGCTCGGTCGAGAACCGCTTGACGCAGGTGTCGAGGTCCTCGTCGTCGTTGGTGCCCGCGCCGGGCCCCACGCCGAAGTAACCGAGCAGCGGCCCGCGCAGCTCCCTGCTGGTGTAGTTGTGGCCGCTGGCGTAGGTGGAGTAAGTGATCTCCTGCGTCTCGGCCGGGGTGTGGCCGGGGGTGCCCTGGCTCAGCACCGGCTGCGACGGCGAGTCGCCGAGCGAGAGCAGGCCGGTGGCCAGACCACCTCTCCCCATCACGACGGCCGCCGCGGCGGCGGCCGCGGCCGGCAGCGCCCACGCGCGCCGCCTGGACGCCCTCTTGCTCGCCGTACGCGTCCCGGGACGGCGCTTGGCCGGCACGATCGTCCCGTCGTCGGCGACGACACCCAACGGAACGACCGGCGCGGGCTCGCGCTCCGGCTCCGTGTGCGTCTCCACGGGCGTCTCCGCGGGCGTTTCCACGGCGGCCGGCATCGGGATCACGACCGGAGGCTCGGCCACCTCCCACGGGGCGCTCTCCACCGGTGCGCTCTCCCATGGGGCGTCCTGGAAGAGGCGGTCCCAGTTCGGAGCCTCGGCGGCCAGCGCCTGGTCGATGCGCTTGGCGACGCCCAGGGGCATCGCCGGCACCGGCATCGCGGCCAGGACTTCGCGGACCGCGGCCAGATCGGCGAGGCTCTCCCCGCAGGCGTCGCAGATCGCGAGATGCTCGCGGACCCGCCGGGCCGTCGTGTCGTCGAGGAGACCCTCCGCCAGTTCGGCGAGAACCTCGAGGTCGTAGTGCGTGTCACCCGTCACGAAGTACTGCTCCCTTCCCGGATGAGACGCGAGTGAGCTCGGATCGGTTCCGTAGATGCGAAAGAATCGGGGCAAGTTTCGCGCGACCCCGTGCACAGCGGCTCTTCACGGTGCCCGGCGGGACGTTCAGCACCGCCGCCGCGTCGTCCACCGCGTACCCCATCATGTCGACGAGCACGAGGGCGGCCCTCTGGTCGGGCGGCAGCAGCTTGAGAGCCGCCGTGACCTCCAGGGAGACCTCGCGCTCGCCGGCCTGGTCGGCTGCCGGGACCTCGCGCTCCGCGGCCTCGATGAGTTCGTCGTCGGCGACGGGGCGTACGGATTTGCGGCGCATGCGGTCAAGGCAGGCGTTGACCACGATGCGGTGGAGCCACGTCGTGACCGCGGCCTCGCCGCGGAAGCTGCTCGCCTTGCGGTACGCGGAGACGAACGCGTCCTGGACCGCGTCCGCGGCCTCGTCGGGATCGCCGAGCGTGCGCAGGGCGACCGCCCACATCCGGTCGCGGTGCCGTCTGACGATCTCGCTGAACGCCTGAGGGTCGCCGCCGAGGTGGCGGGTCAGCAGATCGGCGTCGGACACCGCGTGGCGCGCGTGCTCAGCCGTCGGGGGATTGTCTGGTGGGGAATTCACAAGTCCCTGCTATGCCGATCCTGGGGAATGCACCGTTACGTCGTAGATGGTGCCACGATACTGCCCGTTGTAGGAGGGAAGTCGGGTGAACCAGATCAAAACGTATTGACCTGTGGCGGGCTTCGCCGGGGTGAACGTCACCGACCCCGACGCGCCCTTCTTCTCCGCCACGGTCTTCAGCGCGGACAGCTCCGCGGCGTCGCCCACCTTGAGCTGCACCGTCCCGCCGCCCGCGTCGCCGAAGGAGACGACCACGTCGGCGATGGGGATCGACTTGCCCATGTCGAGGATGAGCCCGACGCCGTCCTTGAGCCGTCCCAGGTCGGCGCTGGTGTAGCTGTCGGTGTGCCACTCGGTGGACGGCTTGCCGTCGATGGCGAGCCGGGCGAGCTCCGGCTTCTCGATGTGGTCCGAGCCGAGCGGGTCGAACCCCGTCGCGCTCACGGGCTTGACGGCGACCGGCTTGAGCGAGGGGGTCGGGGACTGCGCGACGCCCGACTGGGTCACCCGGGGGGTGTTGCCGAGGTTCTTGCCCACGGTCCAGGCGCCGACGCCGACGGCCGCCATCACGAGCAGGACGATGACGGTCAGCAGGATCTTGCTGGCGGTGCCGGTCTGCGGCGGCGGGGGGACCACCGTGATGTGCGGCGGCATGGTGGACACGCCCAGGCCGTCCGGCGCTTCGCTGCGCAGGTTCAGCGCGGGCGGCGCGGTGGTGACGGGGGCCGGCGCGGGCCGGGGCACCTCGGCGAGCGCCTCGGCCACGTCGGCCGGGGTGGCCAGCGGCGGCTGCCCGCGCCGCGGCTCCTGCAGCAGGGCGCGGCAGGTGATGGCATCGAGGTAACCCGGCACTCCGGCGGTGACCTGCCGGGGCGTGCAGATCTTGCCGTCGTCCAGGGGCGCGGGCGGCAGGCCGCAGTCGGAGTCGCCCGGCCAGTGGCCGGTCAGCGCCGCGTACAGCAGGCGGCCCAGCCCCTCGGCGTCCTCCCGGGCGGGCTCCTCGCTGCTCAGGTCGAGGATCGCGGCGTCGACGGCGAGCCCGAGGAGCTTGACCGTGCCGCCGCTCGTCCAGACCAGACGGGAAGGCGTCAGGTTCAGGTGGGTGAGGCCGGCCGCGTGCGCGTGCGCCAGGGCCTCGGCCGCCTCGGCGACCAGGGCCGCGCCGCGCTCGGGCTCGACGGGCCCGCTCTCCAGCAGGTCGAGCAGCGAGTCTCCGCTGACCCACTCGCTCACGACGTACGCCGTGCCGTCCTCGTCGGCCGCGTCGAAGACCTGGGTGAGGCGGGGGTCGGTCAGCCGGCTCGCCAGGCGGGCGGCGGTGACCACCTCCTGGACCCGGGGGAAGTCGGGCGCGAACGTGTGGACCGCGACCGGGCGGGCGAGAACCTCGTCGAGGGCCTTCCAGAGGGTGGCGCCGCCGGACTCGTTGACCCGGTCCTCGAGGCGGAACCGACCCGCCAGCCGAGTCCCCGGTTCGACCGTGGACATGCTCATGCGGCCGCCCCGCTTCGCGGCCCGTCGGCATGCATCGGCCGATGCCGGGTGGTTCCGCCCACGCCTTCCCGCTTCCGCTCGCCGGTCCGAAACTCCAGATCGCGCCCCTGAGACCTCCTGCCTGCCGCGGTCGCCGAGCGGAGCACCGCCGGGTCGGCGCGACCCCGGGCCGAGCACCCGCGTGGCCGGAACGGGCCCGCGCGGCCGACGCCGCCCGGTCCTCCTCCACCTCGCGGTCGCCCGCCCGGCCGAATCCATCGGTAAGGCGAGTTCTGCGGGACGTTCCCCAGAGTGTGCCTCAACACTCCCTGGCGCACCATGCTAGTGCCGTGCCGCTTGTGCCCGCCTTCCCGATCGAAGACGTCCGAATCGGACTTTCGGGTTACCTTCCAGTTGCCGGTCGTCCTTGAGGACTCTTACCGTCCTACCCGGCTTGCGACAAGTCCAATGATGGAGCGGACCTCGGGCACCTGCAGCCGGTGCGCGGCCAGCAGGTACAGCAGCAGCCCGGCGCCGCCGCCGACCACGAGCACCACGGCCGAGCTCACCGCGGTGATCGGGGTGAGCTCCCTGGCCACCCACAGGACCGCCAGGGCCAGCGCGGCGGCGGGGATCGCCGCCGCGTACATGCGGCCCAAGCCGGCGGTGACCTCCCGGCCGCCGAGCCCGCCGGCCTTCCGGCTCGCCAGCGCCCACGCGATCCCGGCCAGGACGACGTACGTGATCAGGTAGGCGAAGGCCATCCCGATGACGATGAACCGGTCGGGGAGGGTGAAGTAGGCCACCAGGCTGAGCGTCGCGTTGATCGCCACGTTCACCGCCGCCATGATCGCCGGCGTACGGGTGTCGCCGAAGCTGTAGAAGACGCGCAGCAGGAGCTGGAAGATCGAGAAAGGCACGAGCGCGACCCCGAACACCTGCAGCACGTGGCCGATGTAGATCGCGTCGGTCGTGTTCATGCGGCCCCACGAGAAGATCAGCGTGGTGACCGACGGGCCGAGGACCATCAGCAGCAGGCCCGCCGGGACGATGACGGACGAGACCAGCCGCACCGCCGAGGCGAACTCCGTGCGCACCGAGGCCAGCTCGCCGTCGGCGACGTACCTGCTCATCCTCGGCAGCATCGCCGTGATCACCGACACCGCGATGATCCCGTACGGGAGCTGGAAGAGCTGGAAGGCGTACGACCAGGCGCTGTTGCCGGCGCCGGGGGACCGCTCGCCCGCGCCGGTCGCGAGCTTGGTGGTGACCCAGAACCCGACCTGGGTGATGCCGGTGTAGGCAAAGGTCCACACGGCGGCCTTGGCCGCCTCGCCCAGGCCGGTGCCGCGCACCCCGAAACGGGGGCGGAACCGGAACCCGGCCCGGTGCAGGGCGATGATCAGCACCAGCGCCTGGGCCAGGATGCCGCCGGTCGTGCCGAGGCCGAGCAGCGCGAGGTCTCGGCCGGTCACCTTGTCGATGTCGGACGACGCGACCGTGTAGTAGGCGGCCAGGACGCCCATGACCACGATGTTGTTGAGCACCGGCGCCCACATCGGGGCGGCGAACCTGTCCCGCGTGTTGAGGATCGCCCCGGCGAGCGAGCCGATCCCGAAGAACGCGATCTGCGGGAGCATGTACCTGGCCAGTGTGGCGGCCACCTCGACCTTGTCGTCCGACCAGTTCGAGGCGGTGTAGAGCTCCATGATCGGCCGGGCCAGCAGCACGCCGATCAGCGCGACGGCCGTCAGCACCATCACCGCCAGCGTCATCAGCCGCTGTTCGAACGCCTGGCCGCCGTCCGGGTCGCGCCGCTGCGCCCGCACGATCACCGGGACGATGACGCTGCTCAGCACGCCCTGGAGCAGCAGGTCCAGCAGGATGTACGGGATCATGTAGGCCGCGTTGTACGCGTCGCCGAGGGCGAACGTCCCGATGGCCGCGGCGAGCATCGCCGTACGGACGAAGCCGGTGAGCCGCGAGACCATCGTTCCGGCCGCCATGATCGCGCTGGCCCGCAGCATCCTGCTCATGGTTGTCCTTGGCCGCCTTCCTCCCGTGGGCCCCGGGTCTCGGGGTGGTTCAGACTACGGTGACTGGGTGCGCTCGGCCGGGACGGCTCCCGGCCGGTCCGAGGGCGGGCCCTGCCCGTCCTGAGACCCGTCGAACGGGAACGCCTTGCGCGACCTGCGGCGCAGGATGCGCATCACCACGGCGGCCAGCATGATGGCCACGGCCGCCCCCACGATGACCAGGGCGATGCCGGTGTAGCCCGTCGCGCGCACGACCACGCGCACCGGGGCGCCGTACTTCTCGTCGGCGTCGGTCAGCAGCTGCACGGTGATGCTCGCCTCGCCGCCCTCGTTGCGTACGATCACCGGCACGTTCACGAGCTGGCTGCGGCCCGCGAGGATCCTGGTGGTGGGGGTCACGTAGACCCCGCCGGGGCCGGCGATCGCGAGCCGTGACTTGCTGGCCGAGGTGACCCGGATCTTGATCAGGATGTTCTTGTCCAGGTTGTTGGCCACGCTGACCGGGATCTGGCCGTTGCTCCCCGCGACCGCGCGCGGGGTGTCGAGAACGGACACGTCGTCGATGAGGTCGTCGATGGCCTTCTGCACCTGGCCGGCGAAGGTGAGCGCCCGCTTGCCGTCGCCCCGCCAGGAGGCCGAGGTCAGCCGGAGTATCGCCGTGTGGAAGACGTCGGTGTGCTCCTCGGTGACGGTGGCCACGGCGTCGGCCTTGCGCTCCAGCTTGCGTACGGTGGCGAGATAGGAGCGGCTCAGTTCGGCCTGGCGGTCGTGGTCGGTGTAGGTCAGGTCGGCACGCGGCACCCCGGCCCGTCCGGGCTTGACCGAGTCGAGCGGAGTCATGCGCAGCCAGGGGGCCCTGGAGGCGGCCTGGAGGAGGCCGGCGACGAACGCCGGGTCGGGCGTCCACAGGTGCGACTCGGGGGCCGCGATCACCGTGCGGGTGGCCGTCTTCGCCGCCCGGCTCTGCGTGTTCTGCCCGAACTGGCCGGTCTGCGGGCTCTGCTGCTCGAAGGCGATCATCGCGGTCTCGGCGAGGAACCGCTGCCGGGCGAGCGTCGCGGCGCCCGGGGCGGACACGTCCCCGTCGAGGATGCCGCTGAGCGTGGGGTCGGCGAGCAGCGCGGTGAGCGGGGTCTCCGCGACGGTGTCGAGCCTGGCCGCGCCGTCGGGGGTCTGCGCGGGCGGGGCGAGCGGCTGCCCGTTTTGCGCCGTGGTCCGCGGCGGCAGCGTGTCCGCCGACAGCAGCACGGACGTCACGCCCGCCATCGCCAGCTCGTCCACGGCGTCGCGGTCGATCGCACCGCCGGCCGGCCACGCGGTGGTGCCGCGGATCTCCCGGCCGAGCACCTCGCTGGCGAGCGCGGCGCCCCGCTGGACCGACGCCGCGGCCTCCTTGTCGAGGCCGTGGTGGACCAGCGCGGTCACGTCCGGGTCGGCGTACGGCGTGGCGACGACGGTTTTGTCCGCCAGCGCGCTGCGCAGGCCGTTCAGCCACTGCCCGGCGGCCGGGTCGGCGTCCTTCCGCGTGCCGCGCACGTTCCGGGGGCCGGAGGACAGGGCGCGGACGTCGTCGAGCAGGGCGGGGTCCACGAACCAGGTCACCCCGGCGCCGGTGTCCTGCGCGGTCTGCAGCAGCGAGGCCAGGCGGCCGGAGGCGATCGAGGTGGTCAGGTCGTCGTCCATGAACGTCGCGTCGTCGGCCCGGTGGGGCCGGTCCACGAGCGGCAGGGCGACGGCCAGCTTGATCTTGGGGATCTGCTCGCCCTTGGGGACGTACGTCAGGAAGGTCCGCTCGATGCCGAGACGCTGCCCGGTGAACGCGTCGAGCACCTCGATCGCGAGCGGGTAGACCCCGGGCCGCGACATGCCCAGCTCCTGCGGCGTCACGGTGAACTCGAAGGGCAGCTTGCCCGACCGGTCGAGGGACGTCGCCTGGACCTTGGTGCTCCAGCGCGACGTGACGTACCCCTGCTCGGCCAGGTAGTTCGCCATCTCCGTACGCGAGGCGAACGGCCTGCCGGGGGAGTAGTGGATGCGGACCTTGACGGTGGCCGACGGCGTGCCCGAGACGGTGCCGGTGACCTTGATGGGCGCGACGGGGTCGCGCACGACCTCCGGCGTGATCTCGCTCAGGTAGAGCGGATCGGCGGGAGCCGCGACCGCGACCCGGCCCGGGGACGCGGCGACAGCCGCACCGGCCATGCCCGCGGGGGAGGCGAGCAGGGCGGTCAGCAATGTCAGCAGCGCGGCCTTGCGAATCATGTGCCGGCCGGTTGTGAGGTACGGCGCACGCCCAAAATGCTATGGCCTACGCCGTCCGCATCGGACTCACGAGGCTCGCCGGACCCCTTGTGCGAGGGGCGCTCAAGTCGACCGGCTTGGCCGCCACCAGGTCGAACAGGTCGAGCGCGCGCAGCCGCAACGCGGTGCAGCGCTCGCCGGTCGCGGTGTGGACGACCTCGTCGGGATCGACGCGCTCCATCAAACGCTGGTCCGCCAGAATGGTCAGATCGTCGGGCAGCAGCAGCGGGCAGACCAGGCCGTGCGCGTAGTCGGTCGCGGAGTTCACGGTGAAAGCGGACGCGGGCGTTACCCTGTGGGCGCGCAGGACGGCGCGCACCGCCGCCGGTCCGGGACAGGAGTTCACCGCGGTCACCACGGCCACTTCCTGCGTCCGTCCGCGCGCCGACACCTCGAACAACGACACGCACAGGCACGTTTCGGGGCCGACCCCGAGCACCTCGGGAAGCTCGTCCGAGCATGTCAACGGGCGCGGAAGACGTACGATCTCATGGTGGATCTGGTGGGCGAGGAGCCAGCGGTGAATCGCGAGAGCGTCTTTCATCTCGTGTGCTCCTTGCGTCGTCCAGCGCCCCCGAACCGTCCGTGGCCTGGTGATCGCTGAGCGTGTCTCCCCTGGGTGACACCGAGCACCTGGGCCATCGGGGGAGAGTTTCTGTTCCGTGACCGAAGGACTTACCCAGCCTTGTCCGTTTCAAATCTGAGCGACAGCCAGCAGCGCGCCGTGAACGAACTGTTCCGCCGGATCGCCCCGGTCGCCGACGAGCTCGGTGAGCTGTTCGCGGCCCGGGGGCACGAGCTGTCCCTGGTCGGCGGCTCCGTCCGTGACGTCCTCCTCGGCCGTGCGGGCAAGGACCTCGACCTGACCACGGACGCGCGTCCCGAGCGGGTGCTGGAGATCGTCAAGGACTGGGCGGACGCCGTCTGGACGATCGGGATCGACTTCGGCACCGTCGGCGTGCGCAAGGGCGGCTGGCAGCTGGAGATCACCACCTACCGCAGCGAGTCGTACGACCCCGCCTCGCGCAAGCCCGAGGTGATGTTCGGCGACTCGCTCGGCGGCGACCTCTCGCGGCGCGACTTCACGGTCAACGCGATGGCCGTCCGCCTGCCCGGCCACGAGTTCGTCGACCCGTACGGCGGGCTGCGGGACCTCGCCGCCAGGACGCTGCGGACTCCCGGAAGCCCCGAGCAGTCGTTCGACGACGACCCGCTGCGGATGCTGCGGGCGGCCAGGTTCGCCGCCCAGCTCGGCTTCACGGTCGCTCCCGAGGTGGTCGCGGCCATGACCGCGATGTCCGGCCGCATCGAGATCGTCTCGGCCGAGCGGATCCGCGACGAGCTCGACAAGCTGATCCTCGGCGCGCACCCGAGGGCGGGGCTGACCCTCCTGGTGGACACCGGGCTCGCCGCGCACGTCCTGCCCGAGCTGCCGAAGCTGCGGCTGGAGATCGACGAGCACCACCGGCACAAGGACGTCTACGAGCACACGCTGATCGTGCTCGAGCAGGCCATCGGGCTGGAGACGGCCGGCCCCGACCGGGTGTTGCGGTGGGCCGCGCTGCTGCACGACGTGGGCAAGCCGAAGACCCGGCGCAACGAGCCCGGCGGCCGGGTGTCGTTCCACCACCACGAGGTGGTGGGCGCGCAGATGGTGAAAAAGCGGCTCACCGAGCTCAAGTTCCCCAAGGACGTGGTGGCCGACGTGTCCCGGCTCGTGGAGCTGCATCTGCGCTTCCACGGCTACGGGACGGGGGAGTGGACCGACAGCGCCGTGCGCCGCTACGTCCGCGACGCCGGGCATCTCCTCGACCGCCTGCACAAGCTGACCAGGGCCGACTGCACCACCCGCAACAAGCGCAAGGCGCAGGCCCTGTCGCGCACCTACGACCACCTGGAGGAGCGCATCGCCCGGCTGGCCGAGGAGGAGGAGCTGGCCAAGATCCGGCCCGAGCTGGACGGCAACGAGATCCAGGAGATCCTCGGCGTGCCGCCCGGCCCGGTCGTCGGCCGCGCCTACAAGCACCTGCTGGAGATCCGCATGGACCGGGGCCTGATCGGCAAGGAGGCGGCACGGCAGGCCCTGCTCGACTGGGCGCGCGACAACGGGATCTCGGCGTAGGTGGACGCCGCGGAGGTCCTCCGGCTCGACCGGGAGCACGTCTGGCACCCGTACGCGGCCGTGCCGCCGGGGGTGCCCGTGCACGTCGTGCGCCGGGCCGGCGGCGTGCGGATCACGCTCGACGACGGCCGTGAGCTGATCGACGGCATGGCCTCCTGGTGGGCGGCGATCCACGGTTACGACCACCCCCGGCTCAACCGGGCCGTGCGCGACCAGCTCGGCGACATGGCGCACGTCATGTTCGGCGGGCTCACCCACGAGCCCGCCGTACGGCTCGCGCACCGGCTGGCCGGGATGACCGGGCTCGACCACGTCTTCTTCGCCGACTCCGGCTCGGTGGCGGTCGAGGTCGCGATCAAGATGGCGGTCCAGTACAGCGGGCGCTCGACGCTGCTGACCGTGCGGGGCGGCTATCACGGCGACACGTTCGCCGCGATGTCGGTCTGCGACCCGGTCAACGGCATGCATCACCTGTTCACCGGGATGCTCCCGCGGCAGGTCTTCGCGCCGCGGCCGCCGGACGACTACGGCCGCCGCCCGGGGGCTTCGGTGCGGCCGGACCCCGACGAGGCGTATCTGGCGGAGCTGACGGCGGTGGTCGAGGCCAACGCGGACCGGCTCGCGGGGATCATCGTGGAGCCCGTCGTGCAGGGCGCCGGCGGCATGCGCTTCTATCATCCGGCCTACCTGCGGCGGCTGCGCGAGCTGGCCGACGCGCACGGCGTGCTGCTGATCGCCGACGAGATCGCCACCGGCTTCGGCCGTACGGGGCAGATGTTCGGCTGCGACCACGCCGGGATCAGGCCGGACATCATGTGCGTGGGCAAGGCGCTGACCGGCGGATACCTGACGCTCGCCGCCGCGTTGTGCACCGCGCGGGTGGCCGAGCGCATCGGCGTGCTGATGCACGGCCCGACCTTCATGGGCAACCCGCTCGCGTGCGCCGTGGCCGGCGCCTCGCTCGACCTGCTGGCCGAGCGGCCCTGGCGGGAGGAGGTCGCGCGCATCGAGGCGGCCCTGCTGGACGGCCTGGTCCCGGCCGTGGGCGCCCCCGGCGTACGGGACGTACGGGTGCTGGGCGCGATCGGAGTGATCGAGACCGACCAGCCCGTCGATGTCGCGAAAATTCAGGACATCGTGATGAAGCATGGCGTGTGGCTGCGGCCTTTCGGGCACCTGATCTACACGATGCCGCCGTACGCCTGCACGCCGGATGACGTGGCCCGCATCACCCGCGCGATGGTCGCCGCCACGGCGGCCCTGTGACCGCCGTCCGGCGCCGCGTCTCCCGGGGACGGCTCAGTCGGCGGCGGGGACCGGCGGCTTGCGCACGGTGGCGGGCAGGATCAGCCGGTACGCCCCGGCGCCGAGCACGTAGCCGGCGCCGATCACGGCGAGCGCGAGATAGGACCTGCCGTCGGGTGGCAGCAGCCCCGCCGCCAGCACCGCGCCGAGGACCGTCATGCCGTTGAACAGCATGTCGTACACGGAGAAGGCGCGGCCGAGATAGGCGTCCTCGATGTCGCGCTGCACGACGGTGTCCGCGCAGATCTTCACGCTCTGTCCCGCGACGCCGATGACGAGCCCCGCGACGACGTACGCCCACTCGGTGAACGTCGCGCACAGCGCGAACTCCAGGACTCCGCAGGTCACGAGCATCATCGGGACCCAGGTCTCGATCCGGAACCGCTCGGTGGCCCACGGAGTGACCAGCACCGCGGCGAAGCTGCCGGCGCCGACGGCGCCCAGCACGAACGCGATGCCGGCCAGCGCCTCGTCGGGGTCGGAGGTGAAGCTGTAGCGGTAGAGCATCACCACCGCCGCCGTCGAGATGCCGAACATGAGGCGGTGGGTCGCGATGCTGCCGAGGGCCGCCGCCGCGCACCGCCGGTGGGCGATGTGCCGCGCGCCGTCGGCCAGGCCGGAGAGCACGTGCCGTACGGCCTCCCGGGCCTGCGGCCGGTCCGGGTCGTAGGCGGGGCCGAGCAGCGGGCGGTCCATGGTCCGCGCGATCAGCGCGCTCACCCCGAAGACGAGGCCGGAGCAGACCAGCAGCACCGCCACGCCCTTGTCGTCCGATCCGGCGACCAGGCGCAGCGCCACCCCGGCGCCCGCCCCGATGAACGTCGCGACCGTGCCCGAGGTGGGCGT
Source organism: Microbispora sp. (assembly GCA_019689655.1). GTDB lineage: Bacteria > Actinomycetota > Actinomycetes > Streptosporangiales > Streptosporangiaceae > Microbispora. The sequence continues at coordinate 4,100 of JADGHC010000007.1, read as the reverse complement.
CACCGCGTTGGCCATCATCAGGTGCTCGGCCGGCACGACGTGCGGCAGCGCCGCACTGAGGGCCGAGAGGAAGAAGCGGTTGACCGCGAGGACGCCGAGCGCCGCCGCGTAGAAGGCGCCGTCGGAGACCCCCGCCGCGACGAGGCAGGCGGCCAGCCCCAGCAGCAGCCCGCGTACGACCGGCGCGATGACGAGGATCTGCCGTCTCGACCAGCGGTCGATGAACACCCCGACGAAGGGCCCGAGGATGCTGTACGGCAGGAGCAGCACGGCCAGGCCCGCCGCGATCTGGGCCGCGTTGGCCTGCCGTTCCGGGCTGAAGAACGCGTACCCGCCCACGGCGAGCTGGAAGATCCCGTCCGAGAACTGCGAGACGAGCCGCGTGGCGAATAGCCGCCGGTAGTGCCGGCCCCGCAGGACTACCCGCAGATCGGAGACGTAGGACACGGCGACAGCCTACGCGGATGATCACCGCGGGGGCATCAGGATCATCCCTGATAAGGCCCTGGGACATGCCCGGGACGAGGTGATCACGTACTCTCGCAGCGTGACCTCACAGGAACATGTCGTGCTGGTCGACGGCGAGGGCAACATGATCGGCACCGCTCCCAAGTCCACCGTCCACGGCGCCGACACACCGCTGCACCTGGCGTTCTCCAGCTATGTCTTCGATCATCGCGGCCGAGTGCTGCTGTCGCGCCGGGCGGGGTCCAAGCTGACCTGGCCCGGCACATGGACCAACAGTTGCTGCGGCCATCCGCTGCCGGGCGAGCCGCTGTCGTCGGCGGTGATCCGCCGTCTCGCGTTCGAGCTCGGCCTGGTCGTCGAGTCCGTTGATCTGATCCTGCCCGGCTTCTCCTACCGGGCGGTGATGGACAACGGGACGGTGGAAAACGAGCTGTGCCCGGTCTACCGGGCGGTGGTGACGCAGGAGGCCGCGCCCAACGCCGACGAGGTGGGCGAGGTCAGGTGGGAGCCCTGGACGCGCTTCGCCGCCGAGGTGATGAGCGGGGAGCGGGACATCTCGCCCTGGGCCCGGGAACAGGTGCCCCAGCTCGTCGCGCTCGGGCCGGACCCGCTGGCCTGGCCGGTGGCCGATCCCTCGGATCTGCCGCCCGCCGCGCGCCCGGTCACCTCGGACCGCTGAGACCCGCCGGACACGGGACCGCCCCGGTCCGATCGACGGAGCCGGGGCGGGACACGCCGTGGGCGGTGGAGCGTCAGCGCTCGACCTCGCCGCGGATGAACTTCTCGACGGCCTCGCGGGCGGCGTCGTCGGAGTACTGCACCGGCGGCGACTTCATGAAGTAGGACGAGGGCGACAGCAGCGGGCCGCCGATGCCCCGGTCGAGAGCGATCTTGGCCGCGCGGACCGCGTCGATGATGATGCCGGCCGAGTTGGGCGAGTCCCACACCTCGAGCTTGTACTCGAGGTTGAGCGGGGTGTCGCCGAACGACTTGCCTTCCAGGCGGACGTAGGCCCACTTGCGGTCGTCCAGCCACGGCACGTGGTCGGACGGGCCGATGTGGACGTCGGCCTTGGCCATCTCGTGCGGGATCTGCGAGGTGACCGACTGGGTCTTGGAGATCTTCTTGGACTGGAGGCGGCTGCGCTCCAGCATGTTCATGAAGTCCATGTTGCCGCCGAAGTTGAGCTGGTAGGTGCGCAGCAGCTCCACTCCGCGGTCCTCGAACAGCTTGGCCAGCACGCGGTGCGTGATGGTCGCGCCGACCTGCGACTTGATGTCGTCGCCCACGATCGGGACGCCGGCCTCGGTGAACTTGGCGGCCCACTCGGGGTCGGAGGCGATGAAGACCGGCAGCGCGTTGACGAAGGCCACCTTGGCGTCGATCGCGCACTGCGCGTAGAAGCGGTCGGCCTCCTCCGAGCCCACCGGGAGGTAGGACACCAGGACATCGGCCCGGGCGTCCTTGAGCGCCTGGACGACGTCCACCGGCTCCTCGTCGGACTCCTCGATGATCTCGCGGTAGTACGTGCCCAGCCCGTCGAACGTCGGGCCGCGCTGCACGGTGACGCCCAGCGGCGGCACGTCGCAAATCTTGATCGTGTTGTTCTCGGAGGCCACGATCGCCTCCGACAGGTCCCGGCCGACCTTCTTGGCGTCCACGTCGAAAGCCGCGACGAACTCGATGTCGCCGACGTGGTAGTCACCGAACCGCACATGCATCAGGCCCGGTACACGGCTGCCCGGATCCGCGTCCTTGTAGTAGTGGACGCCCTGCACCAGCGATGCGGCGCAGTTGCCCACACCGACGATGGCTACGCGCACCGAACCCATAGCGCTCGCTCCTTTACCTATTTCGCCTCGGGCGTGTCCGCCCTCTGGGTCTCTTCTTGTACGGCCTGCGCGGGATCCGGGGGATGATCCCCCTCGCCGGGAGCCGAACAGCTCCGCCGTTCCGAGTCGATCAGCTCGTTCAGCCAGCGGACCTCGCGCTCGACCGATTCCAGCCCGTGGCGTTGCAGCTCGAGGGTGTAGCTGTCCAGGCGCTCTCTCGTACGGGCGAGAGCCTCGCGGACACGGTCGAGACGTTCCTCCAGGCGGCTGCGGCGGCCCTCCAGGATGCGCAGCCGCACCTCCGCCTCCGTATGGCGGAAGAAGGCGAAGTGAATGCCGAAGCTCTCGTCCTCCCAGGACGACGGGCCCGACTGGCTGAGCAGCTCCTGCAACCGCTCCTTACCCTCCGCCGTGATCTTGTACACGATCTTCGACCTACGGCCGAGAACCGTGTCCGCAGGGGGCTCCTCCTCGGCGATGAGGCCCTCGTTCAGCAGATGCCTGAGACAGGGATACAGCGAGCCGTAGGAGAAGGCACGGAACATGCCGAGCAGCGTGTTGAGCCGCTTGCGCAGCTCGTAGCCGTGCAAGGGCGTTTCGTGCAGCGATCCCAGGACGGCGAGCTCCAGCACACTCCCACGAGAGCCCGTCACTGGAACCACCCCCTGTGTCCGGCCGATGTATCGACTCGATACATCCGGAGGATACGTCGGGGTGTCATAGATGGCAACGGTTCAACGGTTCGGCAAGATCCCGCAAAGGGCCGTAATCTGGCCGCATGTGCTCACAGCGGTCGGTCGTGGACCACGGCCTCGCGAGGCGGGCGGCCGTACGGTCCGTCCGTGCCGGCCGCGTGCGCGCGCGGGACGCGTGCGACGCCCGCTCGACGCTGCTGCGCGCGGCCCGGTTCCACGGGGAGCCGACGAGTCGCATGTGCCCCATATGCGGACGAAGCAACGTGACCAACGTCACATACGTATATGGGGACGAACCAGGACGAGTGGTCAGCCAGGTCAAACGCCTTGCCGGGCTCACCGCGGGGTCCCGCGAATACCGCGAATCCCGGGTCTCCGTGATGGAGGTCTGCCAAGGTTGTTCCTGGAACAACCTGGCGGTGTCGTTCGTCCTCGGAACAGCCGATCCCCCGGGCCCTTCTCTGTAGGGCGACCTCCCACCTCCAGGGAAAACCGCCCGCCGGCCCTGCCGGCCGACGTCGATCAACTTCCCGAGCCATCTGACGAGGACGCGTGACTTACAGCAGCTTTGGACCGGAGCCGACCGGCCGTCCCGAGGACGCCTCGGGCTCCGGTGGATCATCCCGCCCTGGGCGCCGTCGTCGCTCGCCCCGGGAATACGACGAGTACGGCCAGTACGGCGAGCCCGCTCCGCGGCGGCAGCCAGGCAGGGCGCCCGCCCCGCAGCCGCCCGGGCCCGCCCGGCAGTCCGAGCAGCGTCGCCGGGAGGCGGCGGCCTTCGAAGACACGGCGGCCATGAACGCGGTGCCCCCCGGCCCGCCGCAGCGACCGGCGCAGCGACCGGCGCAGGGACCGGCACAGGGGGGATATTCACAAAGGCCGCGGGGACCCGAAGGCGGGCGCCCGCCGGCGGGCCGTGACCCGCGCTACGCGGCCGGCGGCCCGGGCGGCCCGGGTGGACCCGGTGGTCCCGGGCGGCGGGGCCGGCCCGTGGGTCCCGGCGCGGACGAGCAGCGCACCCAGGCGATGGGCATGCCGTCCGGCGGCTTCCGCCGCGACGCCCGCCGCGCCGCCCGCCGCGACGCCCGCGGCGATGCCGGCGACG
>JADGHC010000221.1 GCA_019689655.1 Microbispora sp. | reverse complement strand
CCCCCGCGGGGGGGGTGTGGGCCGGGGGGGGGGGGGGTTTTTGGGGGGGGGGGGGGGGGGGGGGGGGGGCCCCCCCCCCCCCCCCCGCTCCGCCCCGGCGCGAGATCTCGACCCCGGCGAGGGTTGGGGTCGAAACCTCGTTTATTCGCACGGAGTCCGTGGGGAGCCGCCATCCTCGTCCGGCCGCTCCGCTGGGCAGTGCGAGCTCGGGCATATCACGTCATTCCCGCGATGCGGTCATGTCGGTGCATACCGACAGCCCTGACATGTCATTCCCGTCGCTCTGATAGGTCTGGGCTCGGGGCGCGCCGCGGCGGGTCCGGTGTCGTCTCACCGACCGCCCGCACGGGCCCTCCTCCATTGGATGGATTTGTACCAACGTTTGGATGATGCGCGGCTGGGTGGGCTCAGGTCAAGGGGTTGTTTCCCGGTAGACCGAGATCCTCTAGATTTGTTGGAACAAAAGGGTGGATTGAGGAAAGATGGCACGATCGTCGCTCTACCAGCAGGTGGCCGCCGAGGTACGCAGGGCCATCTACGCGGGCGAACTCGCGCCGGGCGACCAGATCCCGACCGAGGCCGACCTCATGGAGGCACACGGCGTCAGCCGTAACACCGTACGGCTGGCACTGGGCGAGCTGGAGAACGAGGGTCTCATCCTGCGGATGCGCCGGCGTGGAACGTTCGTACGCGAGCGCCGTCCGCTCCTCATGCGCCCCCAGGACGAGTTCCTGCCGTACGACCAGGAGGGGCGGCGGTTCGACACGTTCGTCCACGCGGTCCGCTCCGAGGGCCGCAGGGCGGAGCAGAAGATCGAGGTCTCGATCGTCGAGCCGCCCGAGGACGTGGCCACCCGCCTCGCCCTCGCCGACGGCGCCCTGGCCGTCGTACGCCGCCGGCTGCGCTTCGTCGACGGCCAGCCGTACAACACGCTGGACTCGTACTTCCCCCTGGACATCGTGGGCGACTCCGAGATCGCCCGCCCCGCCGACATCACGCGGGGGGCCAACCGGGTGCTGGAGGAGCTGGGCCATCTCCAGGTCCGCGTGATCGACGACATCTCGGCGCGCATGCCGACCTCTGACGAGTCGTCGCGGCTCCAGCTGGAACCCGGCACCCCGGTCGTCGTGCACATCCGGGTCGGCTACGACGCGGACGACACGCCCGTCCGCGTCGCCGTGTCCGTGCTGCCCGCCGACAAGCATCTGATCCGTTACGAGCTGGAACGTCATTGACGCGGCCCGGACGCCCCCTCGCCTGAGCGGGCGTCCCCGGCCGCCGGGCCCTCCCCGGGAGGGCCGTTCCCGCCCGCGCGCCGCCGTGCGCGCCGGCCCGCTCATCGATCCACGTTCCGACCCTGCCAGGGGACCACGCCGGACCCGTGCGCCCTAGTGCGGCCCGCCGTCTCCGGACGGACACCGTACGGCATCTCGCCGTCACTCTCGGTAATCAGATCGCCGCCGTCGGCACGAAAGGAATCTGGCATGCCCGCGAACACCCTGGATCTTGTTGCTGAACTCACGCTGCGTCGCGCGACCCCGGCCGACCTGGAGGGCGTCCTCACCTTGCTGGCGCGTACCGCCGGCTGGCTGAACGGCCTCGGCGTACGGCAGTGGCCCGCCGGGGGCTTCCCGGCCGAGCGGATCGAACCGCTGATCGGCGAGGGGGTCATGTACGTCCTGGACGCCGGTGCCCGGGTGCCGGCCGCCACGATCGCCGTGGACGGCCACGCCGACCCGGAGTTCTGGACTTCCGCCGACCGGCCGGATGACGCGCTCTACGTGCACAAGCTCGCCGTCGGCAGGGACTACTCGGGCCAGGGCCTCGGGGAGGCGTTGCTCGACTGGGCCGCCCTGCGGGCCGCCGTGCACGGCCGGCCGTACCTGCGGCTCGACTGCGCCAAGGACAACCCCCGGCTGCAGGCGTACTACCGGAGGGTGGGCTTCCGGCACGTCCGCACCGTCGACCTGCCGCACCGCGCCTCCGGCGCGCTGTTCGAGCGGGACGCCTGCGCCGTGCTCCCGGCCGCGTTCCTCGCCCCGGAAAGCACCGCCGCGGGCGTTCCGGCGGGCACCGGGGCAGGTGTTCCGGCGAGTGCTGCGGCGGGCGCCGGGGCGCGCGTTCCCGCGGGTGCCGCGGAGCGGGCGGCGGCCGGACGGGTCGTGACGGGAGCGCACCACGCCGCCGGACGGGACCGTTCCCCCGGGGCCCGTCGCCACACGTCGGCGGTCCCGGCCCCGCGTACGGCACATGCGCCGCAAGCCTGGAGAGTTCTTGACATCACCGCACACAACGAGTTGATCGAGTGCTGAACAGGGCGGACGCCGTGAGGCGCCGCAAAGGGACCGGATACTGTTCACTTCATGACAGGATCCCTCCTTGAAGTGATCGCGCTCGACGTGCGTGACGCCGTGGCCGCCGAGGAGGGGGGAGCGGACCGCCTCGAGGTCGTGTCCGATATGGGCGCGGGCGGGCTCACCCCCTCGGCGGACCTCGTCGCGTCGATCGCGCGCGAGTGCGGGCTGCCGCAGATGGTCATGCTCCGCGGCAACGCCGGGTTCACCGTGAGCCCGGAGGAGCTCGACCGGCTGCGCGGTCACGTCAAGGAGCTCGCCGAGGCCGGTGCGGCGGGGTTCGTCTTCGGCTTCCTGTCCGGCGACGGGTCGGTCGACAAAGAGGCGACGGACGCGCTGATCCACGCGGTTTCACCGCTGCCCTGGACCTTCCACCGCGCCGTGGACCACGCCGCCGACGTGCGGGCCGCCTGGCGCGCCGTACGGCTGCTGCCGAACCTGGCGACCGTGCTCACGTCCGGTTCGCCCGAGGGCGTCGGCAGCGGCCTCGGCGTGTTACGCGCGCGGGCCGAGGCGGGGGACGCCTCGCTCGTGCTCGCCGGCGGCGGCCTGCGCGAGGAGCACGTCCCGGTGCTGCTCGACTACGGAATCCGCGCCTTCCACGTGGGCGGCGCGGTGCGGGGCTCGTGGCGGGAGCCGGTCGACCCGGACCGCGTCCGGCGCTGGCGCCGCCTCGTCGACCGGCTCTGAGGCTCACGCGCGGCGACGAGCTGCCGTTGGGCCGTCCGCTCCGGACCGCGGGCCGGGAGCGGTAGCGCTCCTCCCGTGCGCCTCCGGCATCAGCGTGCGCAATGCCGCCGGCAGGCGCAGAGGCCTGCCGGGTCTCCTCCGCGACATCCGTGCCTCTTCACCGACGTCCGCCGGCGACGTGCGCCCCGCGCACCAGTGCGGCAGGGCCCGGAGAGCCCGGCAGGAAGCCCTGCCGATCCGGCGAATATCAGCAGAGGGTGCGGTCGGCCCGGGCCAGGGCGGCGACGAGAGTCTTGATCGTCGCGGGCTCGTCCAGCACGCCTCCCGCGGCCTGGCGCCGTTCCCGCCAGGCGCGCACCCGCTCGGCGTACTTGTCGTAACAGGCGAGGTGGAAGGCGTACACGGTCGTGAAACGGCTGATGAGATGTGAGGGGTGCATGTCCCAGCCCTGGTAGAAGCCGTGCGCGAGCGAGTGCGACACCAGCGCCGAGTGCCTGCGCAGCACGGCGAACACGTCGGCCGCCGAGTCGGAGGCCGGGGCGGCGGCGAGCGAGCCGTCCGACAGCTCCACGCCCGTGCCCGACAGCGCCGTCTGCATCACGTGCCGTGCGTGGTCGCAGGCCGGGTGGTCGAGCCGCTGCTCGTCCGGGGGCAGCCCGAGCGCCGCCGTGTAGTCGAACACCCCGAAGTGCGCGGCCGCCAGCCGGCCGCCGAGCGAGGGCACCAGATCTGCCGACCGCTGGAGCATGAGCACGGTCTGCGGCGCCTCCACCTGCATCTCGAAGCGCAGTGTGCCCGCGGGCAGGCGCAGGGCCCGCTCGAGCGCCTCCAGGCAGCCGGCGAACTGCCGCAGGTAGTCCTCCATCAAGACCTTGGGGAAGGTCACCGTGAACCCGCCGGGTAGCCGGCCGGCCCGCCGTACCACCCCGGTCAGGAACCCGTCGAGCGTGCGCACCGAGCGCAGGGGGTCACCGTCGGCGAACGACCTCACCCGCAGCCCCCACCTGCGGGGCAGCGTGCCCGCCTCGTGCATCGCGGCCACGGCCGCCGCCGCCGACTCGGCGTGCCGGTCCTCCTCCTCGGGGGAGCGCGGGCCGTAGCCGTCCTCGAAGTCGATCCGCAGGTCCTCGATGGGCTCGGTGTGCAGCTTTCTGCGTACGCGGTCGTGTACGGGCTGGGCCAGCTCGGGGTCGAGCTCGAACAGCGCGGCCAGCTCGGCGGGGGTGAACAGGAACCGGTGAAGGAGATCGGTGGCGGCCTGCCGCCACTGCTGGACGATCTCCGCTGTCACCCGGTCCGCGGGCACGTACACGGTGTGCACCGGCTGCCACGCGGGTTCCCGCGCGGGGAACCGGTCGAGCTGGTCTCGATAGGTGCCGGTGAAGCCGTCGAGCGGCCCGTCGAGCAGTTCGCCGCCGGTCAGCGTCGTCTCCATGGGGACGATCCTCGCAGACGCCTCCGCCACGGCAAGGTCATCACGTAACGTCGCTGCGCGACCACGTTCCGTTGGCTATTCTTTTCCTCGAACACCTGATCGATCGAACAGGTGGGCGGAAAAAGAAACGGCCCCCTGCCGGGGGCCGTAGAGCCCGGGGACGTAACCCCGGGCGCGGTGACTCCATGTTAGGAGATGATGGCGGTGCGCGACAACCCCGTTCCCCGCGTCCTGCGTGTCGGGGTCTACGTGGACGGGTTCAACCTCTACTACGGACTGCGCTCCCTGCGGGGACGCCGCTATCTCTGGCTCGATCTCCGCGCGCTGGCGTTCCGGCTGCTGCGGCCGGGGCAGACGCTGACCACCATCCGCTACTTCACCACCCATGTGCGCGGCGAACCGGCCGCGCTGCTGCGGCAGAAGACCTACCTCGCGGTCCTGGAGACTTTGGGGGTCGAGGTGGTGCTCGGGCGGTTTCAGGAGCAGCGGTCCTCCTGCCGGGCCTGCGGCGTCTCCTGGCGAACCTATGAGGAGAAACAGTCCGATGTCGCGCTGGCCGCCGCGATGGTCGGCGACGTCGCCCTCGACCTGGTGGACATGGTCCTGCTGCTGTCGGCCGACTCCGACCTGTGCGCGGCCATCGATGCGGTGCGCCAGGTGGACGCCCGGCGCGGCGGCAAGACCCGGGTGGTCACCGTCTTCCCGCCCGGCCGCCGCTCCGACGGTCTGCGCCTCGCGAGCGACGCCTGGTTCCCCCTCGGCGAGGCGCTCATCCGGCAGTCGCAGCTTCCCGACCTCGTGCCCGGCCGCGACGGCGCCCGTTATCACCGCCCGGCCCACTGGTCCTGAGCGTTCGCCGCCGCGAGCCTTCCCCAGCGGCGGCCGGCATCCGGCGGCGTCTGCCTCCGTTGGCGTCCGACGCGCGGCCGGGGTGGTCTGACGTGCCGTCGGGCTGATGGTGCCGGGGCCGGGCGGGTCAGCCGGCGTTCCCGGGCCGGGCGAGCCGCCCGCACGCGCTCAGCATCGCGTCCCTGCCCACCAGCTTCACCCGCTCGCCCCTGCCGAGACTGGCCGCGAGCCGGGCCTCCGCGGCCTCGATCGCGAGCCAGTCCTCGTACGTCACCGGGCTCAGCCCGCGCGCGGCGAGCAGATCGTCGATCCGGGCGGTCGCGGTCCCCGGCGCCGCCTCGGCGAGCAGCGTGCGCGCGGTCTCCGCGGCGTCGGACTTGTTGGTCCCGATCACGCCGGTCGGCCCTCGCTTGAGCCAGCCCGCGACGTACTGCCGGTCCGTCACCTTGCCGGCGACGTGCGGCACCGTCATCGACCCCGGGTCGAACGGCACCCCGGGCAGGGGCACGCTCTGGTAGCCGACGGAGCGCACCACCATGTCCGCCGGGATCGTCTCGAACTCGCCCGTCCCGGTGACCCGCCCGTCCTCCAGCCGGGTCCGCTCCAGCCGTACGCCCTCGACCCGGGACACGCCGAGGATCTCCACCGGGCGCAGCCAAAAGCGCACCTCCAGGCGGCGGGGCCGGTCGGCCGGCTTGCGCTCCGACCACGAGCGCAGCACCTCCACGTTGCCCCTGACCTGGCGCGACAGGGTGGCCGGGTCGGCGACGGCGATCTCGTCGGGGAAGGTGAGGATGTCGGCATCCGGCAGCTCGCCGAGCTCGCGCAGCTCCTTGGTGGTGAACTTGGCGTGCTCGGGGCCGCGCCGGCCGACCATGTGGATTCGCTTGATCCGCGAGGCGGCCAGCCGCTGGAGCACCTCTTGGGGCACGTCGGTGCCGCGCAGCTCGCCGGCCGTCTTGGCCATGATCCGCACCACGTCCACGGCGACGTTGCCGACGCCGATGACGACGACGTCCTCCGCGTCGAGGGAGAAGGCGTCCGGCGGGACGTCGGGGTGGCCGCAGTACCAGTTGACGAAGTCGGTCGCCGCGACGCTCCCCGCCAGGTCCTCGCCCGGGATGCCGAGATGCCGGTCGGACATCGCTCCGGTGCAGTAGACGACGGCGTCGTAGCAGGACAGCAGGTCGTCCACGGAAAGATCCACGCCGAGCTCGATGCCGCCGAGGAAGCGCACCCCCGGAGTCTCCAGCACCCGCCGCAGGTAGCCGGCGATGGACTTGATCGACGTGTGGTCGGGCGCCACGCCGTACCGGACGAGCCCGTACGGCGTCGGCAGGCGTTCCAGCACGTCCACCTCGACGGGATCGTGCGACTGTTTGACCAGCGCTTCGGCCGTGTAGATGCCGGCCGGGCCCGATCCGACGATCGCGACGCGCAATGTCACCGTGGCCTCCAGGCAGCCGGGGCGTCCCCTACCAGTGATTCTTTATCACCGCAGGCCGCCCTGCCAGTGGAACGCCGTGCGGCGGGACCGGATTGTCATCCGTGTTATGGCGATTCCTGGGGGTTGCGGCGATCAGGCGGCCACGCTCAAAGTGATGATCGTGGGCTCTGGGGCTAAAAGACGGGGAAACCCGCGGACGAGAAGGCCGGGCGGTGGCACCCTCCCTGACATGAGGGGACTCCGCGGGGGACGGGACGAGCCCGGGGCCTCACCGGCCACGGCGTACGGCCCGCAGAACGGTCACGACGACGGCGACGCGCGGTCGGATGGGCGCAGATACGAGGCGCTGGGGCGGGTCATGGGCGCGCTGTCCGGCGAGGCGGAGACGCTGGAGGCGTGCCGCGATCTCACCTGGTGGCGGGGGACCGAGCACTCCTGGCACATCGAGTGGCGCGACGGCCCGTACGCCGCCGAGGTGGCCGCGCTGCTCCTGGACCGGATCGGCGCGCCGGGCCCGGACGCGGCGCCGGCGACGCCCGCCGGGCCGGCGGGCACGTCGACGGCGATGCTGGACGTGATGGGCGTCACCTTCGTGCTGCGGGCCATCGACCCGTTCGGCATGGAGCGGCTGCGGACCAGGCCCGGCCTGTGGCGGCTGTCGGCGGCGCTGGCCGGCCCGGCCGGCCCCGTGGGCGCGGGCGGGCGGTCCCGGCGGCATTGGGAGGAGCTGCTCGGCGGGTGACATCGCGCCGGGCGTGAACGGCCGTCGCGGGGGCGCCGGCAACCGACCGGAGGTTACGTGAGGCGCCGAGGGCCGCGGAGTCGATAGCCTTGGGGGCACATCGTCTTCGTCTCTCAGGCCGTCTCCGAGGGCACGCGAGGAGATCCGCTTCGCGCAGGGCCCGGGGAGGCGCCCCGGATGGGACCTCTCACGAGCGAGGAGTAGCCGTGCTGCTGCGTATGTCGACCCTGTTCCTGCGCACCCTGCGTGAGGATCCGGCGGACGCGGAAGTGCCGAGCCATAAGCTGCTCGTCCGTGCCGGCTACATCCGGCGGGTCGCGCCCGGCATCTACTCCTGGCTGCCGCTCGGCAAGATCGTGCTGGAGAACATCGCGCGCGTCGTGCGCGAGGAGATGGACCGGATCGGCGCGCAGGAGGTGCTGTTCCCCGCGCTGCTGCCCCGGGACTTCTACGAGCCCACGGGCCGCTGGACCGAGTACGGCGACACGCTGTTCCGGCTGAAGGACCGCAAGGGCGCCGACTACCTCCTCGGGCCGACCCACGAGGAGATGTTCACCGACATGGTGAAGGGGGAGTACTCCTCCTACAAGGACTACCCCGTCACGCTCTACCAGATCCAGACGAAGTACCGCGACGAGGCCCGGCCCCGGGCGGGCATCCTGCGGGGCCGCGAGTTCGTCATGAAGGACTCCTACTCCTTCGACCTCGACGACGACGGCCTCAAGCGGTCCTACGAGATGCACCGCGAGGCCTACATCCGCATCTTCGAGCGCCTCGGCATCGACTACCGGATCTGCTTCGCGATGTCGGGCGCGATGGGCGGGTCGGCCTCCGAGGAGTTCCTCGCCCCCTGCCCGACCGGTGAGGACACGTTCGTGGCCTGCCACAACTGCGGATACGCGGCCAACGCCGAGGCCGTCGTGACGCCCGCGCCGCCCGCCGTCACGACGGCGCAGCCGCCCATGAAGGTGCTCGACACGCCCGACACCCCGACCATCGAGTCGCTCGTCACGTACGTCAACGAGACGTACGGCCTGGGCATCACCGCCGCCGACACGCTGAAGAACCTCGTCGTCAAGGTCCGTACGCCGGGTTCCGACGAGCTCAAGACCGTCGTCATCGGCGTGCCCGGCGACCGCGAGGTCGACTTCAAGCGGCTGGAGGCCGCGCTCGCCCCCGGCGTGCCGGAGATCTTCGAAGCCGAGGACTTCGCCCGCCACCCGGGACTGGTGCGGGGCTACATCGGCCCGCAGGTGCTCAGAGACCTGGGGATCACCTACCTGGTCGACCCGCGCGTGGTGGACGGCTCGGCCTGGGTGACCGGCGCCAACGAGCCCGGCAAGCACGCCGCGTACGTGGTCGCGGGCCGTGACTTCCAGCCCGACGGCACCATCGAGGCCGCCGAGGTGCGGGAGGGCGACTCCTGCCCCCGCTGCGCGCACCCGCTGTCGATCGACCGGGGTATCGAAATCGGCCACATCTTCCAGCTCGGCCGCAAGTACGCCGACGCCGCCCAGCTCGACGCGCTCGGGCCCGACGGCAAGCCCATCCGCATCACCATGGGCTCGTACGGCATCGGCATCTCCCGGGCGGTGGCCGTCATCGCCGAGCAGCGCCACGACGAGCTGGGCCTGGTGTGGCCCAGGGAGGTGGCGCCCGCGGACGTGCACATCGTGGGCACCGGCAAGGAGAACCAGATCGAGGTGGCCAGCACGCTCGCCGAGACGCTGGAGGCGCGGGGGCTGCGCGTGCTCGTGGACGACCGCCCCGGGGTGTCGCCGGGCGTCAAGTTCAAGGACGCCGAGCTGCTCGGCATGCCCACCGTGCTGATCGTCGGCCGGGGCTTGGCCAACGGCGTGGTCGAGCTGCGCGACCGGGTCACCGGGACCAAGGAGGAGATCCCGCTGGACGAGGCCGTGGAGCGGGTGCTCACCGCCTGCCGGGCCTGATCCTCCGCGTGCGCTGCGCCGCCGTCCCGCCGGGGCGGCGGCGCCGTCGTTTCCGTCCGTGTTCGGTGGCGGCGGGCCGGCCTTGCGCCGTGCCTCGGACGCTTCGGTGCGCGCTCGGCTATTGGCCGTCCGGC
>JADGHC010000220.1 GCA_019689655.1 Microbispora sp. | reverse complement strand
GAGGTACGCCGGACGGCGGCGGCGCTGCCCGGCGCGCTGGGGCTGCGGGTGACGGGTCCCGGTGATCCCGGCCTCGCCGACACGGCCGCGCCGCCGCTGGTCACCCGCTGGCAGGACGGCGTGCTCGTGCTCGTCACCACCGACGAGCGGACGAGTCTCGGCGCCGGCGTGCCGCCTTTCCCGCGCGGCCTGTGGCCGCCGGCCGTGGGAGCCGGCGTCGGCACCTGCCAGGCGGGACCCGACGGGCTGCGCCGTACGGCGTCGCAGGCCCGCGCGGCCGCCGCGCGCGCCGCCGCCGGGGAGGTCGTCAGGTTCGACCGGCTCGGGGTCCACGCGATACTCGCGGAGCTGAGCGGCAGCGAGAGCGCGCTGGTGGCGGCGCGGGACATGCTCGCCCCGCTGGAGCGCCTGGGGGCGCTCACCGACCAGGCGGTGCCCACGCTGAAGGCCTACCTGGACAGCTGGGGCTCCCGGACCCGGGCGGCCGAGCTGCTCAACCTGCATCCCAACGCGGTGGCCCACCGGATCAGGCGCATCACCGAGGCGCTCGACGCCGACCTGTCCGACCCGCAGACCCGCTTCGCGCTCCAGCTCGCCTGCCACGTCGTACTCGATCACGACTGTCTCCCGGGGACAACAACGCCGGTCTCGTCGTCGTGAGGACACATCGACGCGGCGTGCGCGGCGAAATACGGTGCCGGGCATGACAACGGTCATCGGAGTGGACGTCGGCGGCACCTTCACCGACCTCGTCCTGCACGACGCCGCGACCGGCGAGATCCGGGTCGCCAAGCGGCCCACGACACCCTCCGCGCCCGAGCGCGGGGTGCTCGCCGCGGTCGACGCGGCGGTGCCGGCGGACCTGCTCGCCCGCTGCCGCCACTTCGTGCACGGCACCACCGTGGGCCTGAACGCGCTGCTCGAACGGCGCGGCGCGACCGTTGGCCTGATCACCACGGCCGGGTTCCGCGACGTGCTGGAAATCCGCAGGGGCGACCGCGACGACCCCTATGACCTGTTCTGGACCCCGCCGCCGCCGCTCGTGCCCCGCCGCCTGCGCCTGGAGGTGACCGAGCGGGTGGCCGCCGACGGCTCCGTCGTACGCGACCTGGAGCCGGAGGACGTGCGGCGGGCGGCGCGGGTGTTCGCCGCCGAGGGCGTCGACGCCGTCGCGATCGTCCTGCTGAACTCCTATGCCAACCCCGAGCACGAGAAGAGGGTCGCGGACCTGCTCACCGCCGCCGGGTTCGCCGGATCGGTCTCGCTGTCGCACGAGGTCTCGGGGGAGTACCGCGAGTACGAGCGCACCTGCACCACGGTCGTGGACGCCTTCGTCCGCCACCGGATGGGCCCCTACCTGCACAACCTCGACCGCGAGCTGCGGGCGAGGGGGTTCGCCGGCGACCTGCTCGTGACCCGCTCCGGCGGCGGCGCGCTGACGCTGGCGGAGGCCGCGGCCCGGCCGTTCGAGACGATCCTGTCCGGCCCGGTGGCCGGGGCCGCCGCCACCGCCCGCCTGGCCGCCTCCCTCGGCCTGGGCACCGCCATCGCCGCCGACGTGGGCGGCACCAGCTTCGACACCGCGCTCATCGAGGACGGACGGCTCCCGCTGCTCTACCAGGGAGAGGTCGTCGGCCTGCCGTTGCAGAGCCCCTGGGTGGACGTGCGGTCGGTGGGCGCGGGCGGCGGCTCGGTCGCGTACGCGGACGCGGGCGGCCTGCTGCGGGTCGGGCCGCGCAGCGCGGGCGCCGACCCCGGACCCGCCTGCTATCAGCGCGGCGGGACCGAGCCCACGGTGACCGACGCCGCCCTGCACCTCGGCATGATCCCCCGCGGGCGCATCTCGGGCGGCATCGAGCTGTCGGCCGAGGAGGCGGCCCGCGCGCTGGCGCCGCTGGCCGGCCCGACCGGCATCGACGGCGTGGACGCGGTGGCCGTGGGCGTGGTCAGGATCGCCGCCGCGCACATGGCCCAGGCCGTACGCGGCGTGACCGTGGAGCGGGGCGTGGACCCGCGCGGTGCGGCCGTCGTCGCCTTCGGCGGCGCCGGGCCGGTCTTCGGCTGCCTGCTCGCCGACGAGCTCGACGTGGACACCGTGGTCGTGCCGCCCAACGCGGGCAACTTCTCCGCCGTCGGCCTGGTGCAGACCGACATCGTCCGGTCGGCCGCCCGCACGATGGTGCGGCCCCTGGACGACGCCGCGCTGCCGGCCGTCGAGCGGGTGGCGCGGGAGCTGTTCGAACGGCTCGCGCAGGCGGGAGCCGAACGCGAGGTGGACCTCGACCTGCGCCATCGGGGACAGGAGCACACGCTGACGATCCCGGTACGGCTGGGGGAGGACGACGTGGCGGCCGTGTCCGCCCGGTTCTCCGAGGCGTATCACCGGGCGTTCGGCCACACCCTGCCCGATCCGCTGGAGATCGTCACCGTACGGGCGACCAGCCGGGTGGTGCTCGACGACGACCGGCCGCTGGTGCCGGCCCCGCCGTCGGGCGAGGGCGCGCGGGGCACGACGCGGCTGTGGTCGTTCCGCCGGGGAGCCTGGACCGAGGCCCCGGTCGTCCGGCGGGAGGACCTGGACGGCGTCGCCGAGGGCCCGCTGCTGGTGGTGGAGCCGACCGCGACCACGTACGTGGACGCCGGCTTCGCGGTGGAGACGCACGGGAGCGGCTGCCTCATGATCAGACGGAAGGACCGGTCATGACCATCGTCCGCACCCGCTACGAGGAGATCCACCCGGGGCTGGGCGACCGCGCCGACCCGGTCACCACCGAGATCATCCGGCAGGGCCTCAACGCGGCGGCCGACCAGATGAAGCAGTCGCTGATCCGCACCGCCTTCTCGCCGATCATCTACGAGGCGCTGGACTTCGCCGTCGCCTTCTACGACGCCGACATGTGCATGCTGGCGCAGGCCCCGACGCTGCCGGCGTTCATGGGCACGCTCGGCTTCTGCGTACGGGAGGCCGTCGAGGGCGTCGGCGGCCCCGCCGCGCTCAGCCCCGGCGACGTGATCCTCTACAACGACCCGTACGGCACCGGCTCCCACCCGCAGGACGCCGCGATGGTCGTGCCGATCTTCCACGAGGACACGCTGGTCGCGTACTCGGCCATCAAGGCCCACTGGCTCGACATCGGCGGCAAGGACCCGTACTGCACCGACACCGTCGACGTCTTCCAGGAGGGCACGATCTTCCCCGGCGTCAAGCTGTACGACGCCGGGCGGCTGGTCAGCGACGTCTACCGGATGATCCTCGCCAACAGCCGGATGCCGGAGATGGTCATCGGGGACATCAACGCGATGGTGGCCGGGGCGCGCACCGGGGCCGAGGCCCTCGGCGCGCTGGTGCGGCGGCACGGCCTGGACACCTTCCGCCGCTGCGTGGCCCGCATGTACGCGCACGGCGAGGCGCTGGTGCGCGGCTGGTTCGAGCGCCTGCCCGACGGCGTCTACCAGGCGTCCAGCGTCATCGACTCCGACGGCGTGAACGGCACGCCGATCCCGTTCGGCGTACGGGTCGTCGTGGACGGCTCGTCGGTGACCGTCGACTTGACCGACTGCCCCGACCAGGTCGGCGGGCCGATCAACTGCCCGCTGCCGTCCACGGTTGCGGCCGTGCGGATCGCGGTGGCCTTCCTCGCGGGTGCGGGCGAGCAGCCCAACGAGGGCCACTTCCGCCCGCTTGAGCTGGTCACCCGGCTCGGCTCGCTGTTCCACCCGGTGCGGCCCGCGCCCTGCTTCATGTACGGCATCCCCTCCGACCACGCCATCGAGCTGATCATCAGGGCGCTGGCCGAGGCCGTGCCGGGATCGGTCCCGGCGGCCAGCGGCGGGGACATCAACGCCTTGGTGTGGTGGGGCACCCGCGAGGCGACCGGGGAGCCGTGGGCGGACGGCGCGCCTCACCCGGTGGGCCAGGGCGCCTCGCCGACGGCGGACGGCGCGAGCGCGCTCATGTACATCTCGGAGTCGGCCACCCGCTTCACCCCCGCGGAGGTGTGGGAGGCCCGCAACCCGTGGCGCATCGAGCGGCTCGCCCTGGCCGAGGACTCCGGCGGGCCCGGCCGTCACCGCGGCGGCCTCGGGCTCGACCTGTCCTTCCGCGTGCTGGAGGACCAGTACCTCACGTCGGGCCTGGCCAGGACCAAGCTGGCCCCCTGGGGCCTGAAGGGCGGCCTGCCCGGCCGGCCCAACCGGCTCACCGTGGAGTATCCCGACGGGCACACCGAGGACTTCTCGCTGAAGACGCGGATCTTCCTTCCCAAGGGCGCGGTGGTGCACCTGCGCACCGGCTCCGGAGGCGGGTACGGCCCGCCCGGGGAGCGCGACCCCGAGGCCGTGCGCGCCGACCTGCGGGAGGGGTACATCACGCCCGGGCACGCCAGGCGCCACTATCCCCACGCGCTTTGAGCGTGTCGCGCGGGACACGTATCCCCGCTCGCCCGGGAGCGAGCGGGCAAAGACCGCCCGTCCGCCGGGACCGCGCCCCCGGCGGACGGGCACCCCACGCGAAGCCTCGTACGGTCTCCTGACCCGACCGGGGCTCACAGGGCGCGCAGGCCGCTGATCACCTCGTTCAGGATGCTCGGGGTGGGGAAACGCGCGACGTTGGCGGGCGGGCGCACCTGCACGAGCCCCTGTTCGTGGAGGTCGCCCACGAGCACCCGTACGACGCCGAGCGGCAGGTCGATCGCCGCGGCGATGTCCGCCAGCGACGCCGGGCGGGCACACAGGCTGAGGATCATCCACTGCTCGGGGCCGAGGCTCACCGGAGTGGGCCCGCCGGTCGCCGTGACGATTGCGACGAGGTCGATCTCCTGACTGGAGGGCCGCACGCGTCCACGGGTCAGGGCGTAGGCCGGCACGATCGGCCCGGCCTCCTCGTCCAGCCACTGGTCCTGCATGCGTTCCGTCACTTTCGCTCCTCCTCGCCGGTGTTTTCGTTCTCCTTCGGCCCTCGTTTCTGCGAGGCGAGGATGATGTCCTCCGGGGTCACCTCTCCCGCCGCGAGACGGGCGAGATCCGGATCCTTGGGGCCGACCATGAGCGTGGATGGGATCAGCACAATCGCAGTGGTTCCTCCATAAGGCGAAGGCCGCAGGGTCACCCGGATGTCCCGCCGCGCGGCCAGGCGCGCGACGACGAACAGGCCCATGCGGTCGGTGTCCGCGATGTCGAACTCCGGCGGGTTGGCCAGACGCTCGTTCAGCTCGGCGAGCCGCTCCTTGGTCATGCCGAGCCCGCGGTCTTCGATCTCGACGGCGAAGCCCGTGCCGACGAGTTCGCCGCGGACCGACACGGACGTGTGCGGCGGCGAGAACACCGTGGCGTTCTCGATCAGCTCGGCGATCAAATGGATGACGTCGGCCACCGCCGAGCCGTCCAGACCGTGGTCCTCCATCGGCAGCACGTTCACCCGGGCGTAGTCCTCCACCTCCGCCGCGGCGCCCCGTACGACGTCGTACATCGGGACGGGCTTGCGCCAGGCGCGGCCGGGGGCGTTGCCGGACAGGATGATCAGGCCCTCGGCGTGGCGGCGCATGCGGGTCGTCAGGTGGTCGAGCCGGAACAGCTGCTCCAGCATGTCCGGGTCGGTCGTGTGGCGCTGCATGCCGTGGAGCTGGGTGCGCTGGCGGTGCAGCAGCGTCTGGCTGCGCCGCGCCAGGTTGAGGAAGACCTGGCTGACACCCCGCTGCAGGCGGGCCTGCCCGATGGCGGCCTCCACCGCCGTCTCCTGCACGGTGGAGAAGGCCCGTCCCACGTCCTGGATCTCGGCGGTCCCGCCGGCGGTCTGGATCGGGGGCGCCTCGGTGGCCACGTCGACGTCGTCGCCGCGCTTGAGCTTGGCCAGCACGCCCGGCAGCCGCTTGTTCGCGAGGTCGAGCGCGGCCTGCCGCAGGTCGGCCAGCTCGCGGGCGAGGCGTCCGCCGACCCGCAGCGAGATCAGGATCGAGGCGATGACCGCGAGCAGGCCGAAGCCGCCGGCCAGCACGGCCCTGCGCAGGATCGAGTCGGCGATCGGCGCGGCGCGCGCGGCGAGCAGGGCCGCCGCCTGCGTCTGCGCCTTCTGGAACGAGTCGGCCAGGTCGTCGGAGGTCGACTGCCACACCCGCTGCATGTGCGGCGTGAGCTTGGGCGCCGCGATGATCTGCTCCTCCTGCAGCCGCAGCCGCTGGTAGAGCGGGGTGGTGATCAGGTTGACGTGGAGCTGCCGCAGGCCGGTGTCCAGCTCGGGCAGCGCCTGGTCGATGAGGAACCGGCGGTTGCCCACGAGCTGGGTGAACTGCTTGCGCTCCTCGTCGGTGAGAGCACCCGACGAGACGGCCGCCGCCGTCAGAGCCTGCTCCCGGGTCAGCAGCTCCTTGGCGTACCCGAGCGAGATCACCACACGCGACTGCTGGTAGATCGGGATGTCGTCGATCAGCGCCAGGCTGTAGTGCATGCGGTAGATCGAGTCGCTGACCAGGTTGTAGGTCTCGATGACGTACAGCCGCTCCGAGAGCCCTTCGTCGATCTCCGCCCGGATCTCGTCGATCCGGTTGAGCCGGTTCAGCATCTCGTCGACCTGGGTGCGCATCTCCGGGGTGGTGGCCGAACGGGACGCGTTGGACATCGCCAGCGTACGGACCTTGTCTCTGGCCGCGTTGGTGTGCTGGCGCTGCGCGATCATCGCCTTGCGGTCGTTCGCCCGGTGCGAACCCAGGTAGCGGGCCGTGGCCAGGCGCTCGGCCTGCAGTTCGACGATCAGCGCGTCGGCAGGCCGGCGCAGGGTGGACCACAGCGTGTTGTACGTGCGCAGGCTCAGGCTCTCGCCGATGGTGACGCCCGCGGTGATCACCCACAGGACGACCAGCGAGAAGAGGGGTACGAGAAGCAGGCCGATGAGCCGGGACCTGATCGGCCGGTCACGCCTGCGCGGACTCATGGCACCTCGCCCAGTGAGGAACAACCCTCACATTAAAACCTTTTTGCGACAGGGATAGAGACTAGCAGCGAGGGCGGCGGGGCCGCCTGCCCTGTGATCGACAAGCCGGAAATATCGTACCCAATCGTGATCTTGCAGTAGCGTCGATCATGGTCGACACGGAAAGGACCCGCACGCATGCGCCGTTTCCTCGTGCTGGGAGTGATGGCCGTGCTGGCCCTTACGGCCTGCGGCGGTGGCGGCGAGGTCCGGGAGATCTCGGCCACTGACCTCCCCACTACGAAGGACTCCACCTTCGTCTACCTGCACCATCTCGACATCGTCACCGACTGGGACCCCGCGACCTCGTATTCCAACGAGATCGTCGCGATGGAGAACATCTACGACTCGCTGACGATGTACAACCCCAGGACGCGGCGGGCCGCCCCGCGCCTGGCCGAGCGCTGGCAGTCGTCCCCCGACGGCAAGGTGTGGACGTTCACCTTGCGAAGCGGTGTGGTCTTCCACACGGGACGTCCGGTGGACGCCGCCGCCGTGAAGGCGTCCATCGAGCGCACCAAGCGCATCGGCGCCGGGGCGGCCTACATCTGGGACCCCGTCCAGCAGATCAACGTCAAGGACCCGCTGACGGTCGAGTTCCGGCTCAAGTACCCCGCCCCGCTGGACCTGATCGCCTCCGCCGACTACGCCGCGTACATCTACGACACGCAGGCGGCGGGCAAGGGCGACCTCAGGAAGTGGTTCCAGGCCGGCCGGGACGCCGGCTCGGGGCCGTACACCGTGGCGAGCTGGAAGAAGGGCCGGGAGAAGGAGCTGGTGCTGCGCGCCTTCGACCGCTACTGGGGCGGCTGGGACGGCCCGCACTACCGGAACGTCGAATATCGGGTGGTCCCCGAAACCGGCCGGGCCTACCAGATGCTGCTCCGCGGTGAGGCGAGCTTCGTGCAGCGGCTGGACTCCGCGCTGTTCCGGCGGGCCCGTACGACCGCGGGCCTGCACACCCTGCAGGTGTCCTCGTTCCAGAACATGCTCGTGCTGTTCAACACCGCCTCCGGCCCGCTGACCGACGTACGGCTGCGCAAGGCGGTGCAGAAGGCGATCGACTACGACGGTGTGATCCGCGATCTCCATGGGGCGGCGGCCCCCGCCTCGGGTCTGGTGCCCGAGGGGCTGCTCGGCTATACCCCCGGCATGGTCCCGAAGCAGGACCTCGCCGGAGCCGCCGAGCTGCTGCGCGAGGCGGGGTACGGCCCGGGCGGCAAACCCCTGCGCCTGACGCTGACCTACGCGGAGGGGGACGAAGACGAGGGCCTGCTCGTACGCAAGCTGAAGAACACGCTCGCCGGGCTGAACGTCCAGCTCGACGCCAAGGCGATGCAGTGGAACGAGCAGTGGGACAAAGGCAAGTCCGCCGACCCGGCCAAGCGCCAGGACATCCTCGTCATGTACTGGTGGCCCGACTACGCCGACGCGTACTCGTGGTTCCTCAACGTTTTCCACAGCGCCGAGCCGGTGTCCTTCAACCTCACCTACCTGAAGGACAAGGACATCGACGCGAAGATCGACCGGCTGCCGTCACTGCTGACGAACGACCGGTCCGCCGCGGAGCGGACGTACGCCGAGCTCCAGCGGAAGCTCATCGGGGAACTGGCCGTGGTAGCGGTGCCGTGGGTGTCCAACTACCAGCGGGCCTACCTGGGCAGCGTCCAGGGGTACACCGACAACCCGGCCTACCCCAACGTCGTCTTCGTGCACGACCTCATCCCCGGCGGCTGAGCCGGTCAGCCCCGCAGCCGCCGGCTGACCCCGCCGCAGTGGAGGCCGCGGGCGGTGCGGGGCCGCCGGGGCGCCGGCTCCTCGGCACGGGCGAGCATGGCCTGGGCGGGCATGGTGTCCGACAGGATGTGCTGCGCCTGCTCGGCGTCGGGGAGCTGCCCCTGCTCGGCCAGCTCGCGCCGGAGGAAGGTGAGCGGCGCCGGGTGCCCGGTGATGTCCGCGGCCACGGTGGCGCGGGCGGCGGTCAGCAGGGCGAGATAACGCGAGCGCAAGACCGTCTCGCGCGTGCGTACCTGCTCCAGGTCGTCCAGCAGGGAGTGCGCGAGCTCGAGCAGATCGCCCGGGCGCGGCGGCTCGGCGGTGATGTGGGCGCGGATGTCGTCGAACTCCGACCGCATGACTATGGCCACCTCCAGCGGCGGAAGCCCGGGGCGGCCGGGTTGGCGCCGTACGGGGACTTCCGCATCGTCTTCGTAACGCGAGGCGATTGCGGGCGGCTTGACGTTCGGTTGTGGAAGGCGACGGCCCGTCGGTGCCATCGCGGAGCGCGGGGACGACGGCCGCGCGCGGCGCTCGTCCCTCACGTTTGTGCCTCCCCGATCGTCTGTGCCGTGCCGGCATGATCGCCGCGGCGCTAAGTAGATGCCTGAGGGCCGGATCTGGTTGTCCCTATTCGCTCGCGCGTTTCCCGGCGTACGGGCGACGGGGCGGCCTCCCCGCCCGTGACCTGCGGCGACAGCCGGCGGCGGCCGGCACGCCGGGCACGCCGACGCCCCTGCCGGGGCGGAATATCCCCCGCGGCGAGGGCGTTCTTCTCCTACTGGGTCATGGCACTGCCGGATCCTGGTAATCTTGTGGTGTCGGCGCGGTTCGGCGCACTCCTTCTCGATCACTTGGGTGGTTGGCTTGGGTGTGCGCGTG
>JADGHC010000219.1 GCA_019689655.1 Microbispora sp. | reverse complement strand
GGCAAGGACCGCTGGGCCTTCACCTACCACCGCCTCGGCGGCGCGAGGCGGCGATGAACCACAGGGCAGAGGAGCGGACCAGAGGGCCAGGCGGCCGAGGGCGGCTCGCAGGGAGAGGGGCGGGGCGCCACCATCAACGGCGGGGCGTTATCGTCATTATGACGAAAGGATCCCCTCATGGTCGCGCTCGCACGCAGACTCACTGCCCCCGCACCCGGTTGGACCGTCGAGGCCGACGCTGTCGTGATCGGGTCCGGCATCGCCGGCCTCACCGTGGCGCTGCGCCACGTCGAACTCGACCCCCGGGCGCGGGTGCTCGTGGTCACCAAGGACGTGTTGTCGGCCGGGTCGACCCGCTGGGCCCAGGGCGGCATCGCCGCCGTCCTCGACCCCGAGGACACCCCCGACGAGCACCTGCGGGACACGCTCGTCGCCGGGGTCGGCCTGTGCGACGAGGAGGCCGTACGCGTCCTGGTCACCGAAGGTCCGGACGCGCTGAAGCGGCTGATGGGCCACGGCGCCGAGTTCGACCGCGACACCGACGGCGAGCTCCAGCTCACCCGCGAGGGCGGCCATCGGCGCAACCGCATCGTTCACGCGGGCGGCGACGCCACGGGTGCCGAGGTGCAGCGCGCCCTGGCCGAGGCGGTGCTGGCCGAGCCGCGGATCGAGGTGATCGAGCATGCCCTCGCCCTCGATCTCCTCCTCGACGCCGAGGGGCACGCCTGCGGGGTCACGCTCCATGTGATGGGTGAGGGCGCGCGCGACGGCGTGGGCGCCGTACGGGCCGGGGCGGTGGTGCTGGCCAGCGGCGGCATGGGTCAGGTCTACGCGGCCACCACCAATCCCGTCGTCTCCACCGGGGACGGCGTCGCGCTGGCACTGCGGGCCGGCGCAGTGGTCAGGGACATCGAGTTCGTGCAGTTCCACCCCACGGTCTTGTGGCTGGGGGAAGGCTCGACCGGGCAGCAGCCCCTCGTCTCCGAAGCCGTTCGGGGCGAGGGCGCGGTGCTGATCGACGCGAACGGCGAGCGGTTCATGCGGGGCGTCCACGAGCTGGCCGACCTCGCGCCGCGCGACGTGGTCGCAAAGGCGATCATGCGCAGGATGCACGAGACCGGCGCCGATCACGTCTACCTCGACGCCACCCATTTCGGTGAGGAGAAGTGGCGGGCCAGGTTCCCCACGATCCTGGCCGTCTGCCGCGAGCACGGCATCGACCCCGTCACCCAGCCGATCCCCGTCGCCCCGGCCGCGCATTACGCCAGCGGCGGCGTGCGCACCGACCTGTACGGCAGGACAACCGTGCCCGGCCTGTACGCCTGTGGGGAGGTGGCCTGCACGGGCGTGCACGGTGCCAACCGGCTGGCGTCCAACTCGCTGCTGGAGGGGCTGGTGTTCGGCGAGCGCATCGCCGCCGATCTGGCCGCCAGACCGCTCACCCTGCGCGAGCCCGCGCCGGACACCAGGCCCGAGGGGCTGGTGGACCCGCGTACCCGGCCCAGGGTGCAAAGCCACATGAGCCGGGGCGCCGGGGTGTTGCGCAGCGACCGCAGCCTGGCCGAGGTCGCCCGTGCGCTCTTCAACGCCCGCTGGACGCCGGTCGCGGTGGAGCCCTGCACCGAGTCGTGGGAGGCGACCAACCTCCTCACGGTGGCCTCCGCGCTGGTCGCCGCGGCGGCCCTGCGCGAGGAGACCCGCGGCTCGCACTGGCGGGAGGACCACCCCGAACGCGACGACGCCCGCTGGCGGGCGCACATCGACATCACCCTGACGGCGGAGGGACTGACCTTGACGTACGCGCCCCACGAGGAGCTCAGGACGGAACTGGAGAAGGCCGGGCTCGACCCGGACGCGGTGCTCGGCCTGGTCCGCGCCGCGCTGGAGGAGGATCTGGCCGGGGGACAGGACGTGACCTCGGTGGCCACCATCCCCGCCGGTCAGCGGGCCGTCGCCGACGTGGTGGCCCGCAAGGAGGGTGTGGTCGCCGGCCTGGCCGTCGCGGAGGCCGTGTTCCGCCAGGCCGCGGGGCCGGTCGAGGTCGTGCGGCGCGCCGCCGACGGCGACCGGGTGCGTCCCGGCGACGTGGTGATGACCGTGCGGGGCGCCACCAGGGACCTGCTCACGATGGAGCGCACCGCGCTCAACTTCCTCACCCACCTGTCCGGCGTCGCCACGCAGACACGCCGCTGGGTGGACGCCGTCGAGGGCACCGGCGCCCGCATCCGCGACAGCCGCAAGACCCTGCCCGGGCTGCGGGCCCTGGAGAAGTACGCGGTCAGGACGGGCGGCGGGGTCAACCACCGGATGGGCCTGCACGACGCCGCGTTGATCAAGGACAACCACGTCGTGGCCGCCGGAGGCGTCGCCGAGGCGTTCCGGGCCGTACGGCAGGCCTTCCCCGGCCTGCCGATCGAGGTCGAGGTGGACCGCCTGGACCAGATCGAGCCCGTCCTCGCCGAGGGCGCCGAGGAGATCCTCCTCGACAACTTCACGGTGGATCAGCTCGCGGAGGCCGTACGCCTGGTCGCGGGCCGGGCGCGGCTGGAGGCGAGCGGCGGGCTGACCCTGGACGTGGCCCGCGCGGTGGCCGAGACCGGAGTCGACTACCTGGCCGTCGGCGCGCTCACGCACTCGGCCCCGGCACTCGACCTGGGTCTGGATCTTCGTGAGGCATAATCGGGGAATGCTGCTCACCATCGACGTCAGCAACACCCACACGGTGCTGGGCCTGTTCGAGGGTGAGGAGGTGATCGAGCACTGGCGGATCGCCACCGACCCCCGCCGTACGGCGGATGAGATCGCGGTGGTGCTCCAGGGCCTGCTGGGGCAGTCGCCACTGCTCAAGGACGCCGACATCAGCGGCATCGCGATCTGCTCCACGGTCCCGTCGGTGCTCAACGAGATGCGGGAGATGTCCCGGCGCTACTTCGGCGACGTCACCGCGGTGGTCGTCGAGCCCGGCGTGCGCACCGGCGTGCCGGTCAGGATGGACAACCCCAAGGAGGTCGGCAGCGACCGCATCGTGAACGCGCTCGCCGCCACCACCCTGTACGGCGGACCGTGCGTGATCGTGGACTTCGGCACGGCCACCTCGTTCGACGCCGTCTCCGCCAGGGGCGAGTACGTCGGCGCGGTGACCGCCCCCGGCCTGGAGATCTCGGTGGACGCGCTGGCCACGGCCGGCGCCCAGCTCCACAAGGTCGAGCTGGTACGGCCCCGGTCGGTGATCGCCAAGAACACCGTGGAGGCGCTCCAATCGGGCATCGTCTACGGCTTCGCGGGTCTGGTCGACGGGATCGTCGAGCGCATGACGGCGGAGCTGGCCGCCGACCCCGACGACGTCACGGTGGTCGCCACGGGCACGGGTGCGCCGCTCGTCATCGGCGAGGCCCGTACCATCGATGTGCACGAGCCCTGGCTCACGCTGATCGGCCTGCGGCTGATTTACGCCCGTAACGCGTCCTGACGACTCTCTCGCGTACGGGACCATAGAAGGCAGGATCCCGTTCAGAGAGGACTGACGTGATGGACGCCGACTGGGTGGCGCGTTTCGCCGACGAGGTTATCGCCGAGGCTGAACGGCGCGCACCGGGCAAACCCGTCGTCTGCGCGTCCGGCCTCAGCCCGTCCGGCCCGATCCACCTGGGCAACCTGCGCGAGGTCATGACCCCGCACCTGGTGGCCGACGAGATCAGGCGGCGCGGCTACGAGTGCGTGCACATTCTGTCGTGGGACGACTTCGACCGCTTCCGCAAGGTTCCCGTGGGCATCGACCCCGCCTGGAACGAGCACATCGGCAAGCCGCTGACCTCGGTCCCCGCTCCGCCCGGCAGCGACTACCCCAACTGGGCCGAGCACTTCAAGGCGCCGATGGCCGCCGCGCTGGCGGAGCTGGGCGTGGAGTTCCGCGGCATCAGCCAGACGCAGATGTACACCTCCGGGGCGTACCGGGAGCAGGTGCTGCTCGCCATGCGCGAGCGGCGGCGGATCGACGCGATCCTCGAGCAGTACCGCACCAAGAAGGTGAAGGCCACGGAGGTCAAGGACGCCGACGAGGCGGCCGCGCTGGAAGGCTCGGGGGCCGCGAGCGAGAACGACGGCTCCGGCGCCGGTGGCTACTACCCCTACAAGCCCTACTGCTCGGTCTGCGACCGCGACCTGACCACGGTCACGTCGTACGACGACGACACCACCGAGATGTCCTACACCTGCGTGTGCGGGCACAGCGAGACCGTCCTGCTGTCCGAGCACACCCGCGGCAAGCTGGTGTGGAAGGTCGACTGGCCGATGCGCTGGGCGTACGAGGGTGTGATCTTCGAGCCGTCGGGGGTGGACCACACCTCGCCCGGCTCGTCGTACGTCGTCGGCGGGCAGATCGTCCGCGAGGTCTTCGGCGGCGTGCAGCCGATCGGCCCGATGTACGCCTTCGTCGGCATCAGCGGCATGGCCAAGATGAGCAGCTCCAAGGGCGGCGTGCCGACCCCGGCCGACGCTCTGTCGATCATGGAGCCCGCGCTGCTGCGCTGGCTCTACGCCCGCCGCCGGCCCAACCAGTCGTTCAAGGTCTCCTTCGACCAGGAGATCCAGCGGATGTACGACGAGTGGGACACGCTCACCAAGAAGGTGCAGGAGGGCACGGCGCTGCCGGCCGACCAGGCGGCCTACCGGCGGGCGTCGAGCACGGCCTCGCGGGTTCTCCCGGAGACCCCGCGGCGGCTGCCGTACCGGACGCTCGCCTCGGTGGTGGACATCACCACGGGGGACGAGGAGCAGACGCTGCGCATCCTGCGCGCGTTCGACCCGGAGATCACCAGCCTGGACGAGCTGCGGCCGCGGCTCGACTGCGCCCAGCGCTGGGTGAACACCTACGTGCCCGCGGAGGAGCGCACGCAGGTGCGCGAGACGCCCGACAAGGAGCTGCTCGACACGCTCGGCGAGCAGGAGCGGGAGTCGCTGCGCCTGCTGGTGGAGGGCCTCGACACGCACTGGTCGCTCGAGGGCCTGACCACGCTCGTGTACGGCGTGCCGAAGGTACAGGCCGGTCTCGACATGGAGGCCAAGGCGGCCACGCCCGAGCTGAAGGCGGCCCAGCGGGAGTTCTTCGCCCTGCTCTACCGGCTGCTCGTCGGCCGCGACACCGGCCCGCGGCTGCCCACGCTGCTGCTTGCCGTGGGCCGCGACCGGGTGCGCGAGCTGCTCGGCCACGGCTGATGACACGAACCTCGGGCCGGACGGCGTCGCCGTCCGGCCCGAGGCCGTTCACCGGGCCGGTCAGGGACCGGCGTAAGGCCGGTCAGGGCAGCAGCACGAGCCGGCCGCGCAGACCACCCTTGCGCAGGCGTTCGTGCGCCTCGGCGGCCCGCTCGAGCGGATAGGTGCCGGCCACCCGCATGGTCAGCCGTCCCGCCTCGGCCAGCTTCGCGACCTCCCTGAGCTGTGCCGCGTCGGCGCGGACGAACACCGTCGAGACCCGGATGCCGCGCAACGGGATCGGGGCCCGCCCGGCGGCGACGGTGACGAACGCGCCTCCATTGCGCACCGCGTCCAGCGCGGGCAGGCCGATCAGCGCCGCGTCCACCGCGCCGTGCACGCCACCGGGCACGACGGCCCTGACGGCCGAGGCCAGGTCGGCGCCCCTCGGCACGAACCACTCCGCGCCGAAGCCCCGCACCAGCGGCTCGTCGCCGGGCGCGGCGACCGCGGCGACCCTGAGCCCCCGTGCCACGGCCAGTTCCACGAGATAGCCGCCCACACCGCCGGCCGCTCCCGTGACGAGCAGGGTGCCGCCCTCGGCGAGCCCCGCGAGGTCGAGCGCCTGGGCGGCGGTCAGCGCGTTCAGCGGCAGCGTCGACGCCTCGGGCGCGGGCACTCCGGCGGGCGCGGGGGCGACGGCCGTCTCGTCCAGCACCACCAGGTCGGCCTGGGCCTTGGTGGGTTCGGTGAGCCGATCCGACAGCCCGATGACCCGTTCGCCCGGCCGCATGCCCGTCACTCCCGGGCCGATCCGGTCGACCACGCCCGCCACGTCCCACCCCAGCGCGTACGTGTCCCGGTGCGGCATGAGCGCGTTGTCGGCGAGTGCGCCCGTGGCCGTGAGCAGGTCGACCGGGTTCACGGCCGCCGCCTCGACCTTGATCCGCACCTGCCCGGGCCCCGGCTCGGGCGCGGGCCTTTCGACCAGCCGTACGGCACCGCCTCGTGCCACCAGTGCTCTCACGTGTTCGGTCCTCCTTCCGTACGGCCGGGAGCGTAGGAAGCGTTACTCTCCTTTGGTAAGTAGGCACCTGAAAGTGTGTAACGAAGGCGGAGGAAGGACGTGGCCACGCGGACGGCGGCCGAGCGGCGCGAGGAGGAGCGCCGGCGGTACAACGCGTACGTCGCGACATGCCCGTCGCGGAAGCTGCTCGACACGCTCGGCGACAAGTGGGTGAGCCTGGTGCTGACCGCGCTGGCCGGCGGCCCGCTCCGCTACAGCGAGCTGGCGAGGACGATCGCGGGCGTCAGCCAGAAGATGCTCACGCAGACGCTACGGACGATGGAACGCGACGGCCTGGTCTCCCGCACGGTGACCCCGTCGGTGCCGGTGCGGGTCGACTACCGGCTCACGCCCCTGGGCGAGGACCTCATACCGCTGCTGGAAGCGATCAAGCGGTGGGCCGAGACGCACATGGAGGACGTGGAGGCGGCCAGGGCGGCGTACGACCGGCGGCTGCGGCCCGAACCTTGACGACCTTCGCGACAGGCGTTTAACGTCCCTGGAGGGTGGGCCGACGAAACATCGTCGTGGGGGAGGGCGGACGATGGGTGTTCCCGAGGTCGTCTACCGAGGTGAAAACCCCGCCTCGGACCTTGAGCGTGCCGGTCTCACCGAAGAGGACCTGCTTCTTCTCGCCGAACTGGCCAAGGGCGTGACGGCCGACCGGGTGGGCCGCCGCCTGGACGTGAGCGGGCGCACCGTGCGGCGCCGGCTGCGGGGCATCTGCGACCGGATCGGCGTCGCGACCGCGATCGAGGCCGTCGCCTGGGCCGCGCGCCGCCGCCTCATCTGACCCGCTCCGAGGACCGGGTCAGTCGGCGATTCGCACCGCTCCCGCGTACGGCCGCCCGTCGATCTTCGCGATGTGGATGACGTCTCCGGTGTGTGGCGCGTGGATCATGTAGCCGCCGCCGATGTAGATGCCCACGTGGTGCAGGTCGGAGTAGAAGAACACCAGGTCGCCGGGGCGGAGCTGGTCGCGGGAGATGTGCGTGCCGGCCGTCCACTGGTCGCCCGTGTAGTGGGGGAGGCTGATGCCGACGGCCTGGTAGGCCGCCATGACCAGGCCGGAGCAGTCGAAGGCGTTGGGCCCGGCGGCGCCCCACACGTACGGCTTGAGCTGCTGCTTGAGCGCCCAGCGGGCCGCCTGGGCGGCCTTTCCGTCGCCCACGATGGGGAACGACATCCTCGTCCGCGTCTCGCTGCCGACCCTCTGGGCCACCTGCCGGTAGAGGCTGCTTTCGGTCTTCTTGATCAGCTTGTTGATCTTGTCGCGCCGCGAGTCGAGGCTGGCGAGCAGCTTCTTGACCTCGGCCTGGCGGGCGGCGGCGCTCTTCCTGGCCCGTGCGGCGGCGTCCATGGCCTTGGTGACCTCGGCGACCTCCTGGCTCTGCTGCAGCTCCAGCGCGTACGTCGTGGTCGCCTGGTCCAGGTACTGACGCGGGTCGGCGTCCTTGTCGATGAGCGCGAGCGCGTTGCCGAGCCCGTTGGTCATGTAGGAGTGCTGGGCGAGGGCGCTGGCCTTCTGCCGGCGGGCCTCCAGCTCGGCCTCGCTCTTGGCGAGGTTCTTCTTGGCGAGCGCGGCGGACCGCTCGGCCGCCTTCAGGCGCACGCGCTCGCCGTTGTACTGCTCGGTGAGGGTTTCGATCTGGTTGTAGAGGTCTTCGACCTGCGCCGTGAGCTCCTTGAGGCTCGGCTTGGGGTCCGCGGTGGCGTGGACCGCCGGAGTGCCGACCGTGATCGCGGTGAACGCGACGCCGAGGATCGCCAACCGGCGGATCGCACCCGGACCGGCCGTGCCGGACCCGGACCGTCGGCGGCGGGCGTGCTTGCCCAGCGGCCGTCCTCCACGCATGCGCAACCGAGCTCCTCTCCCACAGGTGTCCCGCGGGCCCGTGCTCGTCGATACGGGCGTACGGCGGGGCACTACTGAGCGCCTACCGGGTTAGCTGACGGGTTCGGGCCGGAGCAGCCCTACCTTGACGGATTCACCCCTTGACGATCTCAGACCGAACCGATCCTGATCTTGTAGTTGGGCCCCCGGCTCCCCTCCGCACTCGGGTGCTTCGAAGATTCGGCGCCCGGTCGCCGCGAGCGCTCACGATGACCGGCATCGTCGCTGGACGATAGTGCACGGCGTGTTCTTGCTCAACCAGAACTCCGAAACCCATCTACGTTTGACAACCGAACGATCACAGTAGTGTCACGGAAGCGAGAGTGATACGTAGGCGTTTACCTGCGTTTATGGCGATTTGAGGTGTCGGAGACGCCGCTGAGGCCGGTGAAAAAACTGGGACAACCGGCACGACGGGTGCCGAGCCCGGTCGCACATCCCTCCGTGCCGCAACGGCTACGCAGGGTCATGCCTCGTGCCGTACCGGGCGTTTGGGAATGACCGTTATCCGGAGGCTAGGCTGGCCGGTCATGGAGCAGATCGCCGCGCAGACATCCAGCGGATCGGGTGCCCCGGCCGTGACGGTCCGCCGGGCCAGGACGCCGGACGTCCGGGCGATCCGGCGCCTCGTCGACGCGTACTCGGGCGTCGGCCCGCGTCTGCTCAAGAAGACCACGGTCACCCTGTACGAGGACGTCCAGGAGTTCTGGGTGGCCGAGATGGAGGGGCGGGTCGTCGGCTGCGGCGCGCTGCACGTGCTGTGGGAGGACCTCGCCGAGATCAGGACCGTCGCGGTGGACCCCGGGGTGCGCGGCCGGGGCATCGGTCATCGGATCGTCGCCGCGCTCATTGAGACCGCCCGCGAGCTCGGGGTGCGGAGGGTCTTCTGCCTCACGTTCGAGGTGGAGTTCTTCGCCCGGCACGGCTTCAAGCCCATCCAGGGCACCCCGGTCTCCCCGGAGGTGTACGCGGAACTTCTCGCGTCGTACGACGAGGGTGTCGCCGAGTTCCTCGACCTGGAGCACGTCAAGCCGAACACGCTGGGAAACACCCGCATGCTGCTGCATCTCGACCCGCAATGATCACCATTGCGGTTAATGATCACTGGTCTTGACTGCGCTTGTCGACTGTGGCAAAGGTGACTGTTGATACACCTGTCGCTACTTTTGGCAATATCAGCGTGTGCTACAGACGTGCGGCGCATGCGTCTTCGAAACGAGGTGACACGGTGAGCACCGGACAGCCGCCGTACCCCCAGGACGAGTCGGACGGAACGCCACCGCCGTCATCGAATCCCGGGTACAACGCGGACGGACAGGGCCAGGACGACCCCGACGTCACGGTCGTCAGTTATCGCCATGCCGGGCAGACGGGCCCCCAGCAGCCGCCCGGCTACGACCCCGCCCAGGCTGGTTATGGTCAGCAGGCTCAGCAGCCGGGTTACGGCGCCCAGCCGTACGGCCAGCCGG
>JADGHC010000218.1 GCA_019689655.1 Microbispora sp. | reverse complement strand
GGGGGGGGGCCGGGGCCCCCGGGCGGGCGGGGGGGGGCCGGGCGGGGGGGGGGGGCGCCCCGCCGTCATATGAGGAGTACCCCGCCGGCGGGCCGGTTCGCGACCCACGAGGCCGTGAACGACGGCCCGCCGGCATTCTCACGGCGGCCTTTCTCACCGCCGGCCTTTCTCATGACCGGCCTTTCTCGCCGGCGGCTCTCACCGGCGGCCGGCCGGCGGGAGCCGGGTCAGCCGGCGAGGTGGCGCATGGAACGGACCGACCAGGCCACGGCGGGCACGGCGAGCACCGTCATCAAGGCGAACGCGAGCGCCACGTGGCCGTCTCCCAGGTCGCCGGCGAACAACGCCCGCCCGGCCTCGACCGCGTGGTAGAGCGGGTTGACCTGGGCCACCGTACGCATCCACTGCGGCGCGAGGGACATCGGCAGCAGGATGCCGGTGAACAGGATCAGCGGCAGCGCGAGGAACTGCAGGGTCTGCGACATGCCGTTCTCGTCCCGCAGGGCCAGGGCCAGGCCGTACGACAGGCCGGAGGCGAACACGCCGGTCAGCGCCATGAGCCCGAGCATCAGGGCGACGCCCGGCAGGCTGGGCCGCATCCCCATCAGCAGCGCCACCACGATGATCAGCACCGCCTGCGCGACCAGCACGATCACGTCGCGGAGCGTGCGGCCCAGGATCACGGCCGGGCGGGAGACCGGGCTCGCGACGAGCCGTTCGAGCACTCCGGCGCGCAGCTCGGCGATCATGCCGAACCCGACGAACAGCGAGCCGAACAGCGCGATCATCACCATCACGCCCGGGGTGAACATGGCGAGCGTCCGCTCCCGCGGCACGCCGGGCATGGTGTTGGCCAGCAGCGGGGCGAACAGCAGCAGGTAGAGGACGGGCTGGAGGAGACCGAACAGCGGCCAGACGGGGTTGCGGGCGGTGGTGCGCAACTCGTAGGCCAGGAACAGGCCGGTGTGCTTCAGCATGGTTCCGCCTTTCGTCGAGAGAGTTTCAGGCGGCGTCGCGGAGCGAGCGGCCGGTCTTGTGCAGGAAGACGTCGTCGAGGCTGGCCCGGTCGAGCGCGACCGACTCCAGGGCCAGTCCGTGCTCGGTGAGCGTGGCCAGCAGGTGGGGCAGCGCCCGCTCGCCGTCGTCCAGGTAGACGCGCAGCACGTCGCCGCCGGCTTTGACCTGCCTCGTGTACGGCAGGCCCTCCAGCACCTTCGCCGTCTCACGCGTGCCGGACACGCGCTCATGTGCGCCGGACACGCGCAGCGACACGACGTCCCCGGCGATCTCGCGCTTGAGCTCGGCGGGGGTCCCTTCGGCCACGACGAGCCCGTGGTCGACGATGACCAGGCGGTCGCACAGCGCGTCGGCCTCGTCCAGGTAATGGGTGCTGAGCAGGACGCTCGTCCCGCCGTCGCGCAGCGCCCTGATGTGGTCCCACAGGTTGGCCCGGTTCTGCGGGTCGAGTCCGGTCGTGGGCTCGTCGAGGAACAGCAGCGGCGGCCGGTGCACCAGGCCGAGCGCCACCGCGACGCGCCGCTTCTGCCCGCCGGACAGGGTGCGGGCCGGCCGGTCGGCCAGGGCCGTCAGGTCCAGGGAGGCGAGCACCTCGCCGGTTCGCGCGGCGGCCTCCGCGGCCGTCATGCCGCCCAGCCGCGCGGCGAGCAGGAGGTTGGCCCGCGGCGTGTTGTTCTCGTCGACGCCGCCCGCCTGGCCGACGTAGCCGATGCGGCGCCGCACCTGTTCCGGGGCGGTCAGCAGGTCGTGCCCGGCCACCGTCGCGCTGCCGCCGGTCGGCGCGACCAGCGTCGCCAGCATGCGGATGGTCGTGGTCTTCCCGGCGCCGTTGGGGCCGAGCACGCCGAAGATCTCGCCCTCGGCGACCCGGAGGTCCACTCCTCGTACGGCCTCCACGGGTGCGGCGTCCCGCCCCCGGCGGCGGTAGGTCTTGCGCAGTCCCCGCGCGTCAATGATCACGTCAGGCTCCTCACCGATCAGGGGATCTCGTCGCGGTCGATGCGCTCGGCGGCCCGTTCCAGCCACTCCAGCTGGGCGCGGTACTCGGCCGCGGTCAATGCGAGACACTCGTCCACATGCCGGGGGGCGTCCGCCGCGCGTTTGGCGTCGCGGGCCCGCTCCAGCATCGCGAACCCCTCGCGGAGCCGCTCGCTCCGTTCCCGTACGGCGGCCAGCAGGTCGGCCTTCGGCAGCCGGTCCATGAACGTCAGGGCGACCAGGAACGGGTCGGCGATCGGCATGATCTCCGACCAGTGCTCGCGCAGCCGCCGGTCGAACTCGGCCCGGCCCTCGGGCGTGATGGCGTAGACCGTGCGCCCGCGCCCGCCGCCCCGTGCGGCTCCTTCGCTTTGGACCACCTCGAGCAGGCCCTCCTGGGCCATCTTCCCCAGTGCGTGGTAGATCGAGCCGAACGCGACGTTGGCCCAGTGCTGGGCGCCCCACAGTTCGAGCGTCTTGCGCACCTCGTATCCATGCAGCGGCCCGTCGAGCAGCACGCCGAGGATCAGCACCCGCGTCGATGACATATTCAAACTTGTATACAAACTTGAGTATCGTGGTCAACCATGAACACAGACCGGCATGAGATCCGCAGGGACGACGACGGCGTTCTGCTCGGCTACGTCGGCCGGGCCGGCGAGCAGTGGGAGCCGCTGACCGTGTTCGGCTACCCCATCGGCGCGCCCGGGCCGTACGAGCGGGCGGAGGAGGAGGTGCGCCGGGCCGGGCTCGACGTGCTCGCCGGGCAGTGGGAGTTCCGGGAGGACGGCGAGTGGTACCGCTGCGTGATCCTGGAGGCGGCCGCCGACGAGGTCCGGGTGCGCCCCGCCGATCACCGCTACCCGCACCACGTCTACGCCCTGACGCTGGAGCGTCCCACCCCCGAGACCCTGCGCCCGCGGCGCTGACCCAAACGGCGGCACCCGGATCGGCCCGCGAACCCCGGCACGCGGTATGCGCCGAGATCCGCGCGGCCCTCTAGGGTGATGTTCATGCGACCAACGGCTTTGATCACCGGCGCCTCGCGGGGCGTGGGGGCGGCGATCGCCCGCGCCCTCGCCCCCACGCACGACCTCGTCCTGGGCGGGCGGGACCGCGCCACACTCGACGCGATCTGCGCCGAGCTGCCCGCGGCCCGCCCCTGGGTGGTGGAGCTCGCCGAGCTCACCCCCGCCGACGTGGCGGGGATCGACCGGCTCGACCTGCTGGTGCACAGCGCGGGCATCGCCAAACTCGGCCGCCTCGCCGACGCCCCGGCCGAGATGTGGCGGCGGACCATGGAGGTCAACGTCATCGCGGTCGCCGAGCTGACCCGGCTGCTGCTGCCCGCGCTGCGCGCGGCCCGCGGGCACGTCGTGCTGATCAATTCCGGTGCCGGGCAGCGGGCCAACCCCAACTGGGGCGCCTACGCCGCCAGCAAGTTCGCCCTCCGCGCGTACGGCGACGTGCTGCGCGAGGAGGAGCACGCCCACGGCGTGCGCGTCACCTCGATCTTCCCCGGGCGGATAGACACGGACATGCAAAGGGACGTCCGCGCCCAGGAGCAGGGGCCGTACGAGCCGGGAAAGTACCTGGACGCGGAATCGGTGGCGCGGGCCGTGCTGGCCGCGGTGACGGCCACGCCCGACGCCCACGTCACCGAGATCACCGTACGGCCGGCCGCGGGCCCCACTCGCTGAGGACCCGGCGAGGCGCGGGGGACGGACGTTCACTACAGTGGCAGAACCGCCACGCCGCCCATCTGGAGGACCGGTGCATGTGACTTACTGGTGCGAGATGGCGTGGCTGCCGCCGGGCGAGGTCGTCGAGAGCGTGGTCGTCGGGGTCGAGGGCCGCCGCATCGTGGAGATCAGGCCCGAGGCGCCGCCTCCCCCGGGGGCGGTGCGGCTGGCCGGGCTCACCCTGCCCGGCCTGGCCAACTGTCATTCGCACGCCTTCCACCGCGCGCTCCGCGGCCAGACCCAGGCCGGCCGGGGCAGCTTCTGGACCTGGCGCGAGCGGATGTACGCGATCGCCGAGGCGCTCGACCCGGACCGCTACCTCGCCCTGGCCACCGCGGCGTACGCCGAGATGGCGCTCGCCGGGATCACCACCGTGGCCGAGTTCCACTACCTGCACCACGGCCCCGGGGGCAGGCCGTACGCGGACCCGAACGCGATGGGCCACGCGCTGATCGAGGCGGCCAGGCGGGCCGGGCTGCGCATCACCCTGCTCGACACCTGTTATCTGACCGGCGGCATCGGCGAGGCCCTGGGCGACGCCCAGGCGCGCTTCGGCGACGGGGACGCGGAACGCTGGGCGGCCAGGGCCGACGACCTCGCCCGGGCCCACGAAGGCGAGGAGGACGTGGAAATCGGCGCGGCCATCCACTCCGTGCGCGCGGTGCCGCCCGAGCAGATGCACGTCGTCGTCGACTTCGCCCACCGGCACACCGCGCCGCTGCACGCGCACGTCTCCGAGCAGCCGGCGGAGAACGAGGCGTGCGTCGAGGCCTACTCGGCCACGCCCGTGCAGGTGCTGCACGAGCGTGGTGCGCTCGGGCCGCGCTCGACCGCGGTGCACGCCACCCACCTGTCCGACGTGGACGTGGCGCTGCTCGGCGGCTCGACCACCCACGTGTGCATGTGCCCCACCACCGAACGCGACCTCGCCGACGGCGTCGGCCCCGCCCGCAGGCTCCTCGAGGCCGGGTCGCCCGTCACGCTGGGCACCGACAGCCAGGCGGTCGTCGACCTGTTCGAGGAGGCCAGGGCGGTGGAGCTGAACGAGCGGCTGGTCACGGGCGAGCGCGGGCACTGGCCCGCCGCGCAGCTCCTGCACGCCGCGACCGCCGCCGGGCAGGCGTCGCTCGGCTTCCCCGACGCCGGGTGCCTGGTGCCCGGGGCCTGGGCCGACCTCGTCTCCGTCCGGCTCGACTCGGTCCGTACGGCCGGGGCGACCAAGGCGTCGGCGGTGGAGTCGGTGGTGTTCGCCGCCACCGCCGCCGACGTGCATTCGGTGGTCGCCGGCGGGCGGCGGATCGTGGAGGACGGGCGGCACGTGCTCGGCGACGTCGGCGCGCTGCTGCGCGACGCGCTCGCCCCGCTGCGCCCGTGACCGGGCGGCGGATCACGCCGGTGGGTTTGCGCGGCGCGCGCCCTGGCGAGGATCACATGACGTGGGACCGAGCGGCATGACGTCAGTCGTTTTCACGGACATCGGGCTGCTGTTCACCGCGGACCCAGAGCGGGAGGAGATCGAGGACGCCGCGCTGGTCGCGGAGAACGGCGTGGTCCGGTGGATCGGGCGCTCCGCCGACGCCCCGGCCGCCGACGAACGGGTCGACGTGGAGGGCCGCGCCGTCATCCCGGGGTTCGTGGACAGCCACGCGCACCTGGTGTTCGCCGGCGACCGCACCGAGGAGTTCGCCGCGCGGATGGCCGGTCGCCCCTACACGGCCGGCGGCATCCGCTCGACCGTCGCCGCGACCCGGCGGGCCACCATCCCCGAGCTGGTGTCCACCACCGCGCTGCTGGTCTCGGAGATGACCATGCAGGGCACGACGACGTTCGAGATCAAGAGCGGGTACGGCCTCACCGTGGAGCACGAGCGCCGCAGCCTGGAGATCGCCCGCCAGTTCACCGAGGAGACGACGTTCCTCGGGGCGCACGTCGTCCCGCCGGAGACGACCGCCGACGACTACGTGCGGCTGGTGACCGGGCCGATGCTGGAGGCGTGCGCGCCGTACGCCAAGTGGGTCGACGTTTTCTGCGAGCGCGGCGCGTTCGGCGAGGAGCACAGCAGGCAGGTGCTCGAGGCGGGCCGCAAGGCCGGGCTGCAGGTCAGGGTGCACGCCAACCAGCTCGGGGAGGGCCCGGGAGTGCGGCTGGCCTGCGAGCTGGGGGCGGCGTCGGCCGACCACTGCACCCATCTCAGCGACGCCGACGTGGACGCCCTCGCCGCCAGCGGGGTGGTCGCCACCCTGCTTCCGGGCGCCGAGTTCTCCACCAGGTCGCCGTACCCGGACGCGCGGCGGCTGCTCGACGCCGGCGTCACCGTGGCGCTGGCGACCGACTGCAACCCGGGCTCGTCGTTCACCACCTCGATGCCGTTCTGCATCGCCCTGGCCGTACGCGAGATGGGCATGACGCCGCTGGAGGCTTTGCGGGCGGCGACCCGCGGCGGCGCGCGGGCGCTGCGCCGCACCGACGTGGGCGTCTTGTCCGAGGGTTCCCGCGCGGACCTGGTGATCTTGGAAGCACCGTCGTACGTCCATCTCGCCTACCGGCCGGGTGTGCCGCTGGTGGCGCAGGTGTGGCGCGAGGGACGCCGCCTCGTTTGAGCCCCCGGAACCTGGGTAATCGCCTTTTTTCGCGGCCTCGCATCCTCCCTGGGGAGGAAAACGAAACCATTCCCGGGTCGTATTCATTTGGGGAATCTTTGCCGAGGACCGGCCGTTGAGCGGGTCAAGGGAGCAGGAAACCGGGGCCCGTGCCGAGCGGGGCGGACACGTCCGGTTAGCCGGCTCACATATTGCATATCGCGGCGGCGGAACGAGGTGCCATCGGATGGCGACGGGGAATCGGACGCAGGAACAGCACATCTCTGACCGGGATCTGCTGGGGACGTATCTGGCCGAGATCGGCCGTGTCCCGTTGCTGACCGCGGAGCAGGAGGTCGAGCTGGCCAAGCGTATCGAGGCGGGATTGTTCGCCGAGCAGCTGCTCGACAGCGGGCGGCCCGAGCCGAAGTTCGCGGACGCGACCGACGAGGAGCTGGAGCGCATCGCGATCTCGGGACGGCGGGCGAAGGACGAGTTCATCCAGGCCAATCTGCGTCTCGTGGTGGCGGTCGCCAGGAAGTACTCCGGGCGGGGTATGCCGCTGATCGACCTGGTGCAGGAGGGCAACCTCGGACTGGTCCGCGCGGTGGAGAAGTTCGACTACCGCCGGGGCTACAAGTTCTCGACCTACGCCACCTGGTGGATCCGGCAGTCGGTGGGCCGCTCGATTCACGAGCAGGCGCGGCCGGTGCGGCTGCCCACCCACGCGGGCGAGCAGATGACGCGCCTCATGCGGGTGCGCAGGGACATGCTGGCGGAGCTCGACGTCGAGCCGACCGACGCCGACCTCGCCGAGGTGCTCGACCTGCCGATCGAGCGGGTGCAGGAGCTGCGCCGCTGGGCCTCCGACCCGGTCTCCCTCCAGCTCGGCGTGGGCGACGAGGACGAGACCGAGCTCGGCGACATGATCGCCGACGAGACCTGGGCTGACCCCGAGCAGCAGGCCCTGGCCACGCTGGAGAAGGAGCGCCTGGAGCAGTGGCTGACCGGGCTGGAGGGCCAGATCCGCGAGATGCTGCGCTGGCGGTACGGCCTGGTGGACGGCCGCGAGCACACCCTCACCGAGGTGGGGGAGCGCTACGGCATCGGCCGTGACCGCGCCCGCCGGATCGAGCGCGACGCGCTGGTGCGGCTACGCAAGATGGCCAGCGCCGCCTGATCCCGGGGCTCCCCACCGTTGGCCGGCGGTCCCGGCCACGACGACGCGCACCCGTTCCGGGTGCGCGTTTTGCCGTTCTGAGCACGTCCGAAACAGGCCCGAAACACGTGGGTGGCGAGTTTCACACATGTGAAACACGCATGGTCGTGGGCTGAAACCGCGGAAGAACACGCTGTCGCCAACGTCAGTGCGCCAGCCGGCCGAGGTCGCCCGGAGGAAGTCACTGAGGGAGTGATAACCGGCCACACGCCAAAGTTGTAAGGAGGGCCGCGTCGGTGAAGATCGATACCGGCACCACCGCCTGGATGATCACAGCCACCGCACTGGTGCTGCTGATGACGCCCGGGCTCGCGTTCTTCTACGGGGGCATGACCAGGGCGAAGAGCGTCCTGAACATGATGATGATGTCGTTCGTCAGCATCATCACCGTCACCATCGCCTGGGTGCTGTACGGCCACTCGCTGGCGTTCGACGCCTTCGGCGACGGCGACAACGTCGTCAACAAGCTGATCGGCGGCGGAGACGCCCTGGGACTGCAGAGCCTGATCGACACGCCCACCGCGGATGACGGCACCGGTATGCCGAGCCTGGTGTTCTCGGCCTTCCAGCTCACCTTCGCGATCATCACCGTGGCCCTCATCAGCGGCGCCATCGCCGACCGGGCGAAGTTCGGCGCGTGGGTGGTCTTCGGCATCGCCTGGGCGACGCTCGTCTACTTCCCGGTGGCCCACTGGGTCTGGGGCGGCGGCTGGCTGGCGAACCTCGGCATCGAGGACTTCGCGGGAGGCACGGTCGTCCACGTGAACGCCGGTGCCGCCGGTCTCGCGCTCGCGCTGGTGCTCGGCAAGCGCACCGGGTGGCGCAAGGACCCGATGCGGCCGCACAACCTGACCCTGGTGCTGCTCGGCGTCGGCCTG
Source organism: Microbispora sp. (assembly GCA_019689655.1). Taxonomy (GTDB): domain Bacteria; phylum Actinomycetota; class Actinomycetes; order Streptosporangiales; family Streptosporangiaceae; genus Microbispora. Next base: position 1,245 of record JADGHC010000218.1, on the reverse strand, counting down.
CTGTGGTTCGGCTGGTTCGGCTTCAACGCGGGCTCCGAGCTCGCCGTCGACGGCACCGCCGGCCTCGCCTTCATGAACACCCAGGTCGCCACGGCCGCCGCGGCCGGCGCCTGGATCCTCGTGGAGAAGCTGCGCGACGGCCACTCCACCACCCTCGGCGTCGCCTCCGGCGCCGTCGCCGGCCTGGTCGCCATCACCCCCGCCTGCGGCTTCGTGGACCCCTGGGCCGCGCTCGTGCTCGGCCTGGTCGCCGGCGCGGTCTGCGCGTACGCCGTGGGCCTGAAATATCGCCTCGGCTTTGACGACTCGCTCGACGTGGTCGGCGTGCACCTGGTCGGCGGCGCGATCGGCGCGGTCTCCCTCGGCATCATCGCCCGCTACCCCTTCGCGGACGGCCAGAACCAGGGCCTCGTCTACGGCGGCCCGATCTCCCAGCTCGGCGTGCAGGCCCTCGGTCCCGTCGCGGTCGGCCTCTACTCCTTCCTCATGGCGTACGTCATCGGCAAGATCATCGACAAGACGATGGGCTTCCGTATCAACCAGGAGGACGAGGTCGCCGGCATCGACATCACCACCCACGCCGAGACGGGGTACGACCTCGGCACCGTCCACTCCTCCGGAGTGGCCTCCGTCAACGGGCCCGTGCCCGCGCCTGCGAAGAAGGTCGACGCATGAAACTCATCACCGCAGTCATCAAGCCGTTCAAGCTGGACGACGTGAAGGCCGCCCTGGAGCAGTTCGGCATCAAGGGCATGACGGTCTCGGAGGCCAGCGGCTACGGCCGCCAGCGCGGCCACACCGAGGTCTACCGCGGCGCCGAGTACCAGGTCGACCTGGTGCCCAAGGTCCGGATCGAGGTGCTCGCCGAGGAGGACGACGCCGAGGACGTAATCGACGTCATCGTCAAGGCGGCCCAGACCGGCAAGATCGGCGACGGCAAGGTCTGGTCGGTCCCCGTGGACACGGTCGTCCGGGTCCGCACGGGGGAGCGCGGGCCGGAGGCGCTGTAACCGGATGATGAGGGGGGAGGCGCGCTCGTTCGCCGCGGCCCGCAAGGACCGGGTCGCGGACATCGACAGATGGCTCACCGATCTGCTCCGCACGGCGGCCACCGGGCCGTACGCGCGGGAGGGGGGATCGGGAGGCAAGGGCGGCTTCCCCGGCGGGGGCGGCTCCTCGGACTCCTCCGCGCCCGCTTCCGGCGCGCGCGGCCCCGCCGGCTCCTCCGGGCTCACCCCCGGCGGG
>JADGHC010000006.1 GCA_019689655.1 Microbispora sp. | reverse complement strand
GGCAGCGTCAGATGTGTTTAAGAGACTGGGCGCGGTCCCCGGCATCGGGGCCGGGCGGGTCGCCGGTACGGCCGAGCAGCGGGCGGGGGCGCGGCAGTTCCGGCACGCGAGCGCCGGCAGGTAGCCCCTGCGCGGCACCTGGACGAGCACCGGACCGTGCTCGAGTCCCCTGCGCAGCGCCCGCCAGGCGACGCTGGGCAGCCGGGCCGCCCTGGCCGCCTGGTCACGGGCCAGTTCCGCGTCGTCGCCCGCCGGGCGCACCCGTGGCGCCCGGGCCCTGACCACCGCCCGGTCCGGGACGAGCGGGGCCGCCCAGCCCGTCTCGACGAGCACCGTGGCCTCGGCCGTGCGCGCGTAGCCGCCGATCAGCAGGCCCGCACCCGCCTGATGCGCGCGCAGGGCGAGGACCTCGCGCGTGTGCGGGTAGGGCGCGTGGCGCTCGGCGTGCAGGTCGTCGCCGTCGTCCCAGACGACCGCCAGCCCGAGCCGGGCCACCGGCGCGTACGCCGCAGGGCGGTTGCCCACCACGATCTGGACCTCGCCGCGCAGCGCCTTCAGCCAGCGGCGGTAGCGTTCGGCGGGCCCGAGATCCGCCGTGATCGCCACGTGCGGGGTCTCCCCCAGTGCCGCGGTCACCAGCGCCACGTCCTTGCCGTCGGGCACCACCACGGCGACCCCCCGGCCGCCGTCCACCGTCGCCCGCGCGGCGGCCGCGATGGCGTGCGGCCACGACGGCCCCCCGGCGTCGGTGCCGGGCAGGGCCGTCCACACGGCGCGCGGCGCCCTGCCCTCCGCCAGCGCCCGCAGGAAGGACGCGCCCGCCGGGTAGGCCTTCCAGGCGTCTCCGTACGCCCGCACCGCTCGCGCTCCTACCGTGTCCGCGGCGTCCGCATCCCCGTGCGGCGCATCCCCCTGCGCCGCCTCCCGCCGTGTGCCGCCTCCGCCGGGGTCCGCCGACCGTACGAGCTGCCCGGCGGGCGGGGAGACGTCGCCGCCCGGCGGGCGGCGGGCGGGCGTCCTGGCCTCGGCCTCGACCCTGGCGTGCCGCGGCGGGACGGCCAGCCGCAGGATGTCCGGCATGGTCCCGGCGTACCGGTCGGCCACGGCACGGGCCAGCCGGGCGATGTCGGGGGTGAGGACGGGCTCCGGGGAGACGACCCGTTCCAGGAAGGACAGCCGGCCCGCGTGCTCGCTCTCGGCCAGCCGTTCCAGCAGGTAGCCGTCGGCGAGCTGGCCGGCGAAACGGACGCGCACCCGGCAGCCGGGCACCGCCTCGGCATCCATCGTGGCCGGGACCAGGTAGTCGAAGGGCCGGTCGAGATGCGGCAGCGGCGTGTCCACCACGACCCGGGCGACGGGGAGGTTCGGCGCCGGCTCCCGCGCGCCCTTGGGAGCCCCCGCCCGCGCGGTGCCACCCGGCTGCGCAGTGGGCCGCTCCGCGGCGGACGGGGGCACCGGAAGGAGCGCCTCCTGCGGATGCGGGGCGGGGATCGGCTCGGTCACGTCTACGTCCTACCAGACCCGGCGAGCCGCAATCACACGTACGCCCGCCGCATGTGGATATCCCGGTATGCGGCGGGCGCAGGCGGACGGCACCCGGCGGCCGGGCCGGGCGCCGTGGCGGCGACGACGACGGCCGTGCCGTCAGGCGCGGGTCACAGGCCCACGGCGTTACGCAGGGCGTCGGACCGGTCGGTGGACTCCCAGGAGAAGCCCTCACGGCCGAAGTGGCCGTACACCGCGGTCTCGGAGTAGATCGGGCGCAGCAGGTCGAGGTCGCGGATGATCGCGGCGGGCCGCAGGTCGAAGACCTCGAGCACGGCGTCCTGGATCTTGTCCACCGGCACCTTCTCGGTGCCGAACGTCTCGACGAACAGGCCGACCGGCTGGGCCTTGCCGATGGCGTAGGCCACCTGGACCTCGCAGCGGTCGGCCAGCTCGGCCGCGACGACGTTCTTGGCGACCCAGCGCATGGCGTAGGCGGCCGAGCGGTCGACCTTGGACGGGTCCTTGCCGGAGAACGCGCCGCCGCCGTGGCGGGCCATGCCACCGTAGGTGTCGATGATGATCTTGCGGCCGGTGAGCCCGGCGTCGCCCATCGGGCCGCCGATCTCGAAGCGGCCGGTCGGGTTGACCAGCAGGCGGTAGCCCTCGGTCTCGATCCCCAGGTCGGTCAGCACCGGCTCGACCACGTGCTCGCGGATGTCGGGAGACAGCATCTCCCTCAGGTCGATCTCCGGGGCGTGCTGGGTGGAGACGACCACGGTGTCGAGGCGGACCGGGCGGTCGCCGTCGTACTCGATCGTGACCTGGGTCTTGCCGTCCGGGCGCAGGTAGGGAATGGTGCCGTTCTTGCGGACCTGCGCCAGGCGCTGGGCCATGCGGTGCGCGAGCTGGATCGGCAGCGGCATCAGCTCGGGGGTCTCGCGGCAGGCGTAGCCGAACATCAGGCCCTGGTCGCCGGCGCCCTGGCGGTCGAGCTCGTCGCCGGCCACGCCCTCGCGGTGCTCGTAGGCGTCGTCGACACCCTGGGCGATGTCCGGGGACTGCGCGCCGATGGACACCGACACGCCGCAGGAGGCGCCGTCGAAGCCCTTGTGCGAGGCGTCGTACCCGATCTCGAGGATCTTCTCGCGGATCAGGGCGGGGATGTCGACGTAGGTCTCCGTCGTCACCTCGCCGGCGACGTGGACCTGGCCAGTAGTGATCAGCGTCTCGACGGCGACCCGGCTCTTGGGGTCGTCCTTGAGCATGGCGTCGAGAATCGCATCACTGATCTGGTCGGCGATCTTGTCCGGGTGGCCCTCGGTGACCGACTCGGAGGTGAACAGGCGACGGGACAACTCAGGGCTCCTCATGCAGCGGCTGCTGACGTCCATGAGCGACCGCCGGCGGAGCCGAGCTCCACCGGCGGCCACTCGATGCTCACGCGAGTCTAGCCTCAGGCGCTGCGCGGCGGCGAAGTCATCCGGGTTCCGGTCACAAAATCGGGCCTTCCATAAGGAGGTTCTCCCATTTCCCGACAACTCATCAGAGGTCGGGCAATGGATCTCTGGGCAGGTCGCCGGGCGAGAAGGCCTCCGCGTCCGCCGCCGCCACCACCGCGGCGTACTCGCCGTCGACCTTCAGGGTCATGCCGCCGAGTTCGATGCGGGGGCCCACGCCGGACTCGACGGGACCGAGGCGGGTGCGGCGGGGATAGCGCGCCCACACCCCGGACGGCTCGTCCCTGCCGAATATCGTGGTGGACAGCACGGTGACGGAACGGTCCGTCACGACGACGAGGAAACGGCTCATGGTGTGCGGCGGCAGGGCCACCGCCGGGAACACGTAGCGGATGTCCTCGCCGGGGCCGAGCATCGCCCGGCAGCGCTCCCTTATCGCGGCGGACACCGGCATGGCGATCGCTCCCTCGACGCACGACCTGCAGGGGGCGGGGCGGGCGCCGCGCCGGGGCACCACGCGGAGGTCAGGCGAGACGCTGCGCCACCAAATCCCACACTACGTCCGCGAGATCCTCTTTGGGACCCCTCGGAATCTCCACGGAGCCGCCCTCCGCCGTGAGGACGACGGCCGCGTTGTCCGGGGTGCCGAACGCCAGGTGCTCGCCGACCTGGTTCACCACGAGCAGGTCGCAGCCCTTGCGCTCCAGCTTGGCCCGGCCGTTGGCCAGCACGTCGTCGGTCTCCGCCGCGAAGCCCACGATCACCCGGGGGTACGGCCCGCCCGGCCGCTCCGCGTCATGCGCGTACGCCTCCCGCCGGGCCCGGCGGATCTCCCCCAGCTCGGCGAGGATGTCCGGGTTCTTCACCAGGTGGATCGGGTCGGGCTCGGCGGACGACTTCTTGATTTTGGTGTCGCTCTGCCGGACCGGCCGGAAGTCCGCGACCGCGGCGGCCATCACGACCGCGTCGGCGTGCTCGGCCGCCGCCAGGACCGCGTCCCGCATCTGCCGCGCCGACTCCACCCGTACGATCTTCGCGCCCGCGGGATCGGGCAGCGTCACGTTCGCCGCCACGAGCGTGACCTCCGCGCCCCTGGCCACGGCCGTACGGGCGAGGGCGTATCCCTGCAACCCGGAGGAGCGGTTGCCGATGAAGCGCACCGGGTCGATCGCCTCACGGGTGCCGCCGGCGGAGACGACGACGTGCCGCCCCGCAAGGTCCTCGCGCCGGCCCGTCAGCACCCGCCGGCACACCTCGAAGATCTCGGCGGGGTCGGGCAGCCGCCCCGGGCCGGAGTCCGCGCCGGTGAGCCTGCCGACGGCGGGCTCGATCACGATCGCGCCGCGCTCGCGCAACGTCGCCACATTTGCCCGCGTGGCGGGGTGCTCCCACATCTCGGTGTGCATGGCGGGCGCGAACACCACCGGGCAGCGCGCCGTGAGCAGGGTGTTGGTGAGCAGGTCGTCGGCGATGCCGTGCGCGGCCCGGGCCAGCACGTCCGCCGTCGCCGGGGCGACGACCACAAGATCGGCGGCCTTCCCGATGCGCACGTGCGGCACCTCGTGCACCGACTGCCAGACCTCGGTGGTCACCGGGTTGCCCGACAGCGCCGCCCAGGTCGGCTCGCCCACGAACCGCAAGGCGTCCCGGGTCGGCACGACACGCACGTCGTGTCCCGACTCGGTGAACAGGCGCAGCAGCTCGCAGGACTTGTAGACCGCGATGCCGGCGCTCACGCCCAGCACGACAGACGTCATCGACTCACCGTGTTTCCCGCTCGCCATCGGGGCGCTCACATACGCCGGTCCGCGCCGCGGGCGTGCCGGAGAACCTCCCGGGCCGCCCGGGGCCGCTCACCGGCCGGCCGGACCGGCGGCACGGCCCCTCCGGCTTCACCGGGTGTCCGCTCAGCTCTCGATGGGCTCGGCGGTGAGCAGGCCCTCGGCGACCTCGCGCAGGGCGATGGACAGCGGCTTCTCCTGGGCGTGGGTCTCCACGAGGGGCCCCACGTACTCCAGCAGGCCCTCGCCGAGCTGCGAGTAGTAGGCGTTGATCTGGCGCGCCCGCTTCGCGCCCATGATCACGAGGCTGTACTTGCTGTCGACGATGTCGAGAAGCGTGTCGATGGGCGGGTTGGTGATGCCTTCCGCGTAGGCGGAGCTGCTTGCCACGTCAGTGATTCCCCTACCTAGGTGAGTTTCCCATCAAGGTTATCAGCCGGTGGCACACGTCCTTGACGGACGTGTTGACGATTGTGACGTCGAACTCCTTCTCCGCCGCCAGCTCGACACGGGCCGCCTCCAGCCGCCGGGCGATCACGTCGGGAGGCTCGGTGCCGCGGCCGCGCAGCCGCCGCTCCAGCTCCTCCCAGCTCGGCGGGGCCAGGAACACGAGCAGGGCCTCGGGCATCGTCCTGCGTACCTGCCTGGCACCCTGCAGGTCGATCTCCAGCAGCGTGGGGACCCCGGCGGCCAGCTTCTCCAGCACCGGCCGCCTGGGCGTGCCGTACCGGTTGCCGGCGAACTCTGCCCACTCCAGAAGCTCGCCGGAGGCGACGAGCTCGTCGAACTCGTCGTCGTCGGCGAAGAAGTACTCCACGCCGTGCCGCTCCCCCGGACGGGGCTTGCGGGTAGTCACCGAGACCGACAGCCACACCTCGGGGTGGGACCGCCGGAGCTCGGCGACGACCGTGGACTTCCCCACACCCGACGGACCGGACAGGACCGTCAGGCGCGGGAGAGGCATGGAGTCACCGCCGCGTGTCCGGGACGCGCTGGTCGCGGCTGCCTCTCGGGCCCGATCTCCAGCGGACCGGGACATGTCGGTCACTCCGTACCCCCGTGAACTCGCTCGTACGTCGCCGAGATCAGCTCTCAGCGCCGCCGAACTCGCGCTCCAAGGAGGCGCGCTGGTTGGCGCCGAGACCCCGCACGCGACGGGATTCGGCGATACCAAGGCGCTCCATGAGCTGCTTGGCGCGGACCTTGCCGACGCCAGGGAGCGACTCCAGCAGAGCCGAGACCTTCATCTTGCCGATGACGTCGTCGGTCTGCCCATCCTTCAGCACCTCAGCCAGAGAAACCGCGCCGTGCTTGAGCCGGTTCTTGACCTCGGCACGCTCCTTGCGTGCCTTGGCAGCCTTCTCAAGAGCTGCGGCGCGCTGCTCGGGGGTCAGGGGAGGAAGAGCCACGCCGGGTCACCTCAAATTTCTTGTCGATGTACTCGGACGGGAGGGGAAACTAGCTGGTCTTGGCCGTAACGGCAACGTCAAGCGGGGTTTCGCGGACCACAAAATAGATTTTACTACTTTTGGTATTGGAAAAGTCACTCTTCGTATATCGAAACCGCCTCAGCAGGCCCGGAGCGGGATGACGCAAGGTGACGATCCCGAAGCCGCTCCTCGCCCGCTCACGGGCGCATCCGGCGCTCGCCCGGGGACCCCGCCGGGGACCCCGCCGGGGGCTCAGCCGGCGCTCGCCCCGGGGCTCACGCGGCGCAGCGCGGCGGCGATTCCGGCGGCCGCCGCACCGGGGTCGGGCGCCCCGGTGATGGGCCGTCCGATCACGAGGAGGTCGGCCCCCCGGGCGATCGCCTCCTCGGGAGTGGCCACCCGCGCCTGGTCCTGGGTGTCGGCGCCGGCGGGCCGCACCCCGGGCGTGATGAGCGTCACATCCGGGCCGACCTCCGTGCGTACGGCGGCGACCTCGCGGGGCGAGCAGACCAGCGCCTGGGCGCCCGCCGAGACGGCCACGGCGGCCATACGGCGCACGACGTCCTCCGGGGGTCCCTGGATACCGATCTCGCCGAGATCGGCCTCGGAGAGCGACGTCAGGAGCGTCACGGCCGCGATCTGCGTGTTGGGGGCCGCCTCGACGGCCGCCTTGACCATCGCGTGCCCGCCCGCGGCGTGCACGGTGAGGTACGTCGGCTTGAGCCGGGCGACCGCGCGGGCGGCGGCGCCGACGGTGTTCGGGATGTCGTGGAGCTTGAGGTCCAGGAAGATCTGCACCCCGCTCGCGCCGCGCACGGAGGCGATCACGTCGGGCCCGTACCGCAGGTAGAGCTCCAGTCCCACCTTCACCGTGGAGACGTGCGGGGTGACCAGGCCGGCCCAGCGGGCCGCGGTCTCCAGGTCGGGCGCGTCCAGGGCGACGGCGATGGGAGCGGGCGTGGTCAAAGCGAACTCTCCTCGAGATCTGATCGCGACAGTGGTTGCGCGCCCGCCGGCCGGTGGGCCAGGCCCACGGCGTCGGCGAGCCGGTCGAACCCGCGCTCCTCCAGAAGCTCCTCAAGCTCCCGCAGGACGCGCGGGCACGCGTAGGGGTCGTGGAACAGCGCCGTGCCCACCGCGACGGCGCAGGCGCCCGCCAGGACGAGCTCGAGGGCGTCCCTGCCGGTCGTCACGCCGCCCATGCCCACGATCGGCACGCCGGGCAGCGCCGCGTGGACCTGCCACACGCAGCGCACCGCCAGGGGCCGTATGGCGGGGCCGGACAGGCCGCCGGTGCCGGCCGCGAGCGCGGGGCGCATCGTGTCCACGTCGATGCTCATCCCGACCGGTGTGTTGATCATCGCGAGGGCGTCGGCGCCGCCGTCCACGCACGCCCGCGCGACCGCCACGATGTCCGCCACGTCCGGGGAGAGCTTGGCGATCACCGGCACCTCGTACGGCGTGGCCGCGCGCACCGAGGCCACGACCTCCGCCGCGGCGGACCCGTCGCGGGCGAACACCCTGCCGCGGTCCTCGACGTTCGGGCAGGACAGGTTGATCTCCACGGCGGTGATGCCTTCGGCGCCCGCCAGGCGCCGCGCCAGCGCCGTGTACTCGGCGACGGTGCCGCCGCCGATCGACACCACGGTGCGGGCCCCGCGCTCGGCCAGCCAGGGCAGCTCGCGCTCCAGGAACGCCTCGACGCCCGGGCCCTGCAGGCCCACGGCGTTCAGCAGCCCGGAGGGGGTCTCCGCCATCCGCGGCGTCGGCCGTCCCGCACGGGGGGCCATGGTGATCGACCGGGTGACGAACGCGCCCAGCCGGTGGACGTCGGAGAACTGGGCCAGCTCACGGCCGGTCCCGCCGCAGCCGGACGCGGTCAGCACCGGGTTGGGCAGCTCGACGTGCGCAAGATAGGTCCGGAGGTCGGCGGTCACCGGTCCCCCCACCCCGGCTCAGGCATGTCGTCCGCCCGGCGCGCCGAGCGCGTCGAACGGGATGGTGCCGACGTCGTCGAACCGCACCCGCTCCCCCCGGAAGACCGGCCCCTCGGTGCAGGCCCGGACCATGCGGGTCACGCCGTCGTCGCCGATGACCGGCACGACGCACGTCATGCAGACGCCGATGCCGCAGGCCATGGACTCCTCCACGGCCACCTGCACGGGGATGTCGAACTCGACGGCGACGGCCGTGACGCCGCGCAGCGTCTCCATCGGGCCGCACGCGTAGACCACGTCGGCCCGCGCGTCGGCGATCACGCCGGGCAGCACGTCGGTCACCGTGCCGCGCATGCCCAGCGAGCCGTCCTCCGTCGTCAGCGTGGTCGTCTCGCCCATCCTGCGGGCCCGCAGCGCGCCGAAGACCCGGTCGGCCGACGACGCCCCCAGCACGAAGTCGATGCGGCAGCCCCGCTGCTGCAGCGCGTCCCCCAGGGCGAACAGCGGCGCCGCGCCGTGCTCGTCGCCGACCAGTACGCAGGTGCAGGGGTCGCGGGGCAGGGGGAAGGGACGGCCGAGCGGGCCGACCATGTCGAGCGTGTCGCGCGCCCGCAGGTCGGCGAGCCAGGCCGTCCCAGGGCCGCGTACGGCGAAGACGAGCTCCACCGTGCCACCGTAGTCCGGCTTCACGTCGTGGATCGTGAAGGCCCGCCGGGTGAGCATCGAGGAGTTGCGGCCCCCGACCGCGACCGTGACGAAGTGACCGGGCCGGAACCGGTCGGCGATGCCCGGCGCGACGACGGTGAGCGCATGGTAGGCGTCCACGCGGCGCGTCGTCAGCACCGTGCCCGTGACCTGAACCGGACTGCCGGCCACTCCCTTCCTCCCTGCTCATGACGCCCGCCCCGCGCACGCGGCTGCGGGCGCCCACACCTCGTCGCTCGGGGCCGGCTCCCCTCGCCCGGGATCGCCGGCGCGCCCTTTCGCGTCCCGAGCTAGTCTCGCAGCCTTCCGGCGTGTTCCTGGAGCGAACGCACGCCGATGTCGCCCCTGACGATGTGCTGGATGCCCTGCACGGCGGCCGCGAGGCCCTGGACGGTCGTGATGCAGGCGATGCCCCGGGTGACGGCGGCGGTGCGGATCTCGTACCCGTCCAGGCGCGGCCCGGACTGGCCGGGGCTGCCGAACGGCGTGTTCACGATGAGGTCCACCTCCCCGTCGAGGATGCGCCGCACGATCGTCGGCTCGCCGTCGGGGCCGGGGCCGTCGCTGTGCTTGCGCACGATCTTGGCATGGACGCCGTTGCGTCGCAGCACTTCAGCGGTGCCCTCCGTGGCGAGGATCTCGAAGCCGAGATCGGCCAGCGCCTTCACCGGGAAGATCGCGGCCCGTTTGTCCTTGTTCGCCACGGAGACGAACGCACGCCCCTTGGTGGGCAGCGCGCCGTAGGCGGCCGCCTGCGACTTGGCGTACGCCGTGCCGAAGAACTCGTCGATGCCCATGACCTCGCCGGTCGAGCGCATCTCCGGCCCGAGCACGGTGTCCACGCCGCGGAACCGGCTGAACGGCAGCACCGCCTCCTTGACCGCGACCGGCGCGTCCAGCGGCAGCGTGCCCCCGTCGTAGCCGGCCGGCAGCATGCCCTCGGCGCGCAGCTCCGCGATCGTCGCGCCCATCATCAGCCGCGCCGCCGCCTTGGCCAGCGGCACCGCCGTCGCCTTGGACACGAACGGCACCGTACGGCTGGCCCTGGGGTTGGCCTCCAGGACGTACAGCACGTTGGAGACCAGCGCGTACTGGACGTTCAGCAGGCCGCGCACGCCCACGCCGCGGGCGATGGCCTCGGTGGCCGCGCGGATCCGCTTGATGTCGAACCCGCCCAGCGTGATCGGCGGCAGGGCGCACGCCGAGTCGCCGGAGTGGATGCCGGCCTCCTCGATGTGCTCCATGACGCCGCCGAGGTACAGCTCCTCGCCGTCGAACAGCGCGTCCACGTCGATCTCGATGGCGTCGTCGAGGAACCGGTCGATCAGCACCGGATGCTCGGAGGCCGCCCGGGCCATGTACGCCGCGAGGGTGTCCTCGTCGTACACGATGGCCATGCCGGCGCCGCCGAGCACGTACGACGGCCGGACGAGCACCGGGTAGCCGATCTCCTCGGCGACGGCCTTGGCCTCCTCCACGGTCGTCGCGGTGCCGTGCTTGGGCGCGGGCAGCCCGGCCTCGGCGAGCACCCGCCCGAACGCCCCCCGGTCCTCGGCGAGGTGGATGGACTCCGGGGAGGTGCCGACCACGGGCACCCCGGCGTCCTTGAGCGCCTGGGCCAGCCCGAGCGGCGTCTGGCCGCCGAGCTGCACGATGACCCCGGCCACCGGCCCGGTCTCCTGCTCGGCGTGCACGACCTCGAGGACGTCCTCCAGGGTGAGCGGCTCGAAGTAGAGCCGGTCGGAGGTGTCGTAGTCGGTCGAGACGGTCTCCGGGTTGCAGTTGACCATCACGGTCTCGTAGCCGGCCCGGGCCAGCTCGAACGACGCGTGCACGCAGGCGTAGTCGAACTCGATGCCCTGGCCGATGCGGTTGGGGCCGCTGCCCAGGATGATCACCTTGGGCCGGTCCCCCGCCGGCACCTCGGTCTCCTCGTCGTAGGTGGAGTAGAGGTACGGCGTGCGCGCGGCGAACTCGGCGGCGCAGGTGTCCACGGTGTTGTAGACGGGCCGGATGCCGAGCTCGTGGCGCCTGGCCCGCACCTCGGCCTCGGTCACGCCGAGGATCTCGGCGATCTGGGCGTCGCTGAAGCCGTACCGCTTGGCCGTCTGCAGGGTGGGCCGGTCGAGCGCGGTGATCGACCGGGCGACCTCGTCGATCGCGAAGAGCTGGTCGATGAACCACGGGTCCATCGACGTGGCCTCGTGGAGCTGCCCGGGGGTGGCGCCCGCCCGGATGGCCTGCTGCATGGTGCGCAGCCGCCCGTCGTGCGGCTTGCGGCACGCCTCCAGCAGCTCGTCCAGGTCGCCGGGGTCGCCCGCCCAGGTGAACGACGAGCCCTTCTTCTCCAGCGACCGCAGGGCCTTCTGCAACGCCTCGGGGAAGGAGCGGCCGATCGCCATCGCCTCGCCGACCGACTTCATGTGGGTGGTGAGCGTCTGGTCGGCCCCGGCGAACTTCTCGAACGCGAACCTCGGCACCTTGACCACGACGTAGTCGAGCGTCGGCTCGAACGACGCCGGGGTCTCCTTGGTGATGTCGTTGGGGATCTCGTCGAGCGTGTATCCGATCGCGAGCTTGGCGGCGATCTTGGCGATCGGGAAGCCGGTGGCCTTCGACGCCAGCGCGGACGACCGCGACACGCGCGGGTTCATCTCGATGACGATCATCCGGCCGGTCTCCGGGTTGACCGCGAACTGGATGTTGCAGCCGCCGGTGTCGACGCCGACCTCGCGGATGACCGCGATCGCGACGTCGCGCATGTTCTGGTACTCGCGGTCGGTCAGGGTCAGCGCGGGCGCCACGGTCACGCTGTCGCCGGTGTGCACGCCCATCGGGTCGATGTTCTCGATGGAGCACACGATGACCACGTTGTCGTTGCGGTCCCGCATGACCTCCAGCTCGTACTCCTTCCAGCCGAGGATCGACTCCTCCAGGAGCACCTCGGTGGTCGGGGAGGCGTCGAGGCCGGCGCCCGCGATGCGGCGCAGCTCCTCCTCGTCGTGGGCGAAGCCGGAGCCCGCGCCGCCCATGGTGAAGCTCGGGCGGACGACGAGCGGGTAGCCCAGCTCCTCGGCCGCGCGCAGGCACTCGTCCATCGAGTGGCAGATCACGCTGCGCGCCGACTCGGCGTTGAGGCCGTGCTCGGCGGCCACCTTGGCGACGATCTCCTTGAACCGCTCGCGGTTCTCCCCCGCCCGGATGGCCTCGACGTCGGCGCCGATCAGCTCGACGCCGTACTTGGCGAGCACCCCCGCCTCGTGCAGCGCCACGGCCGTGTTGAGCGCCGTCTGGCCGCCCAGCGTGGGCAGCAGCGCGTCGGGCCGCTCCTTGGCGATGATCTTCTCGACGATGTCCGGCGTGATCGGCTCGACGTAGGTGGCGTCGGCGAACTCCGGGTCCGTCATGATCGTGGCGGGGTTGCTGTTGACGAGGACGACCCGGAACCCCTCGCTGCGCAGGACACGGCAGGCCTGGGTGCCGGAGTAGTCGAACTCGCACGCCTGGCCGATGACGATCGGGCCGGAGCCGATCACCATGACGGACTTGATGTCCGTACGCTTAGGCACCCTTGGCCCCCTTCTTGTCCATCAGCTCGCAGAACTCGTCGAACAGGTATGCGGCGTCGTGCGGGCCCGCGGCCGCCTCGGGGTGGTACTGCACGCTGAACGCGGGGCGCTCCAGCAGGCGCAGCCCCTCCACGCAGTCGTCGTTGAGGTTGACGTGGCTGACCTCCGCCGCGCCGTACGGCGTCTCGAAGGGGCCGTCCAGCGGCGCCCGTACGGCGAAGCCGTGGTTGTGCGCGGAGATCTCGACCTTGCCGGTCCTTCGGTCGCGCACCGGCTGGTTCACCCCGCGGTGGCCGTAGCGCAGCTTGTAGGTGCCCAGGCCCAGCGCCCGGCCGAGGATCTGGTTGCCGAAGCAGATGCCGAAGAACGGCACGCCCGCGTCCAGCACCTCGCGCAGGGACTCGACCGCGTACCCGGCGGCGGCGGGGTCGCCGGGGCCGTTGGAGAAGAACACGCCGTCGGGGTCGAGGGCGAGGATGTCGGCCGCCGTGGCGGTCGCGGGCAGCACGTGCACCTCGCAGCCCCGCTCGGACATGCGCCGGGGGGTCATGGCCTTGATGCCGAGGTCGACCGCGGCGACGGTGAAGCGCTTGCGCCCGCGCGCCGGCACGACGTACGGCTCGGGCGTGCTGACCTCCCTGGCCAGGTCGGCGCCCTCCATGCCGGGCGAGCGCCGCACCCGCTCGACGAGCTCGTCGACGTCGCCGCCCTCGCTGAAGACGCCCGCGCGCATCGCGCCGCGCTCGCGCAGGTGGCGGGTGAGGGCCCGGGTGCCGGGCATCGCGATGCCGACGACGCCCTGGTCGCGCAGGTAGTCGTCGAGACTCCCGCGGGAGCGCCAGTTCGACGGCATCCGCGACGGCTCGCGCACCACGTAGCCCGCCACCCACACCTTGCGGGACTCCGGGTCCTCGTCGTTGACCCCGGTGTTGCCGATGTGCGGGGCGGTCATCGCCACGATCTGGCGGTGGTAGGAGGGGTCGGTCAGCGTCTCCTGGTAGCCGGTCATGCCGGTGTTGAAGACCATCTCGCCGAACGTCTCGCCCACGGCGCCGTACGGCCTTCCCTCGAAGACGCGTCCGTCCTCGAGCACGAGCAGGGCTGTCATACGAGCTTCCCTTCGAGAACGGTGGGGCGACCGCGCAGGAACGTGGCGACGACGCGACCGGGCAGGGTCATCCCCTCGTAGGGGGTGTTGCGGCTCTTGGACGCCATCGCGGCCGGGTCCACGGGCTGCCGGACCGACGGGTCGTACAGCGTGATGTTCGCGGGGGCGCCGGGCTCGATGAGGCGTCCGTGCCCCGCCAGGCGGCCGATCCTGGCCGGCCGTACGGACATGCGGTCGGCGACGCCGGCCCAGTCGAGCAGCCCGGTCTCGACCATGGCCTCCTGGACCACGGACAGGGCCGTCTCCAGCCCGATCATGCCCATGGCGGCGGCCGCCCACTCGGTCTCCTTGTCCTCGACCGGGTGGGGCGCGTGGTCGGTGGCCACGCAGTCGATCGTGCCGTCGGCCAGCGCCTCGCGCAGCGCCCGCACGTCCTCGGCGGTGCGCAGCGGCGGGTTCACCTTGTAGATCGGGTTGTACGGGCCGAGCGGCGAGCGCTCCGCGCAGGAGTCGGTCAGCAGCAGGTGGTGCGGGGTGACCTCGGCGGTCACGTCCCAGCCCTTCGACTTGGCCCAGCGGATGATCTCGACAGAGCCGGCGGTGGAGACGTGGCAGATGTGCAGCCGGGAGCCGACGTGCGCGGCGAGCAGGCAGTCGCGCGCGATGATCGCCTCCTCGGCGACCGCCGGCCAGCCGGTGAGGCCGAGCCTGGCCGACACCTCGCCCTCGTTGAGCTGGGCGCCCTCGGTCAGCCTGGGCTCCTGGGCGTGCTGGGCGATGACGCCGTCGAACGCCTTGACGTACTCCAGCGCCCGGCGCATCAGCACCGCGTCCGACACGCACTTGCCGTCGTCGGAGAAGACCCGCACGCGGGCCGCGGAGTCGGCCATCGCGCCGAGCTCGGCGAGCTGGCGGCCCTCCAGGCCGGAGGTCACCGCGCCGACGGGCTGCACGTCGCAGTGGCCGTACTCCCGGCCGAGCCGCCAGACCTGCTCCACCACGCCGGCGGTGTCGGCGACGGGAGAGGTGTTGGCCATCGCGTGGACGGCGGTGTAGCCGCCGCGCGCCGCCGCCTGGGTGCCGGTCTCGACGGTCTCGGCGTCCTCCCGGCCGGGCTCGCGCAGGTGGGTGTGCAGGTCGACGAGGCCGGGCAGGGCGATCAGCCCGTCGGCGTCGACCGTCCGGTCCGCCTTCGCGCCCGCCAGGTCGCCGACCTCGGCCACGGCGCCGTCGCGCAGCAGGATGTCGCCGGGAGCGCCGCCGAGGATCCGGGCGCCCCTGATGAGGATGGTGGTCACAGTCTCCTCGTGAGGGTCGAGCGTGCTCATTCGGCGCCCCCGATCGCGGGCTCGGAACCGCCGAGCAGCAGGTAGAGGACGGCCATCCGGACCGTCACGCCGTTGGCGACCTGCTCGACGACGGTCGAGCGCGCCGAGTCGGCGACCTCCGCGGAGATCTCCATGCCGCGGTTCATCGGACCGGGGTGCATGACGACGGCGTCGTCGTGGAGGCGGGCGAAACGGTCGCGGTCGAGGCCGTAGCGGCGGCTGTACTCCCGCGCGGAGGGGAAGTAGGCCGCGTTCATCCGTTCGAGCTGGACCCGCAGCATCATCACCACGTCCGCCTTGGGCAGCACGGCGTCGAAGTCGTAGGAGATCTGGCAAGGCCAGGTCTCGACCGCCACCGGCAGCAGGGTCGGCGGCGCGACCAGCGTCACCTCCGCGCCGAGCGTGTGCAGCAGCAGCACGTTGGACCGGGCGACCCGGCTGTGCAGCACGTCGCCCACGATCGCGACCTTCAGGCCCTCCAGCCGGCCCAGCCGCCGCCGGATGCTGAAGGCGTCGAGCAGCGCCTGGGTGGGGTGCTCGTGGGTGCCGTCGCCGGCGTTGACCACGCTGCCGCGCACCCAGGTGGCCAGGCGGTGCGGCGCGCCCGAGGCGCCGTGCCGGATCACGACGGCGTCGGCGCCCATGGCCTCCAGGGTGAGCGCGGTGTCCTTCAGCGACTCGCCCTTGGACACGCTCGACCCCCTGGCCGAGAAGTTGATCACATCGGCCGACAGGCGCTTGGCCGCGGCCTCGAAGGAGATGCGGGTCCGGGTGGAGTCTTCGTAGAAGAGGTTCACGACCGTACGGCCGCGCAGCGTCGGCAGCTTCTTGATGGAGCGCTCCGATACCCGCGCCAGCTCCTCGGCCGTGTCGAGGATGAGGAGGGCGTCGTCGCGGGTGAGGTCGCCGGTCGAGATCAGGTGGCGCTTCATCGGCCGTCCTCCTTGATGAGCACGACCGCATCGCGCCCGTCGGTCTCCTCCAGGAAGACCTTGACCTTCTCGCTCTTGGACGTCGGCAGGTTCTTGCCGACGTAGTCGGCGCGGATCGGCAGCTCCCGGTGGCCGCGGTCCACGAGCGTGGCGAGCTGGACCGCCCTGGGCCTGCCCACGTCGTTCAGCGCGTCGAGCGCGGCGCGCACGGTGCGGCCGGAGTAGAGGACGTCGTCCACGAGCACGACGGTCCTGCCGTCCACGCCGTCCGGGGGGAGCTCGGTGCGGCCGAGCGGGCGCGCGGGCCGCAACCGCAGGTCGTCGCGGTACATCGTGACGTCGATCGCGCCCACGGGGACCTCGATCCCCTCGAACTGCGCGATGCGCCCGGCGATACGCCGCGCGAGGGTGGCGCCGCGGGTGGGTATGCCGATCAGGACGACGCTCTCCGCGCCCCGGGTCCGTTCGAGGATCTCGTGTGCGATCCGGGTGAGCGCCCGGTGGATGTCGGGCCCCTCCAGGACGGCGCGGGCCTGATTTCGGGCATCAGACATGAAAAAAGTCACCACCTTTCCCGCCTCACGGGACGGGTCTTAAAGGGTGCCGGTTCGGCTTAGAGTATCAGGGCCGTCTGCGGACACCCCTCCCGCCAGGGGCGATGCCCGGGGCCTCCGCGGGTGACGCGGACCACACGGAGGCGTGCCGGACGCGCCGGGGATCGGAAGCCGCATCACATCGGGTGTCGGGGATTTCGGTGAGAGCACTGATTGACGCTCTTTTTTCCAATCAGCTTGACCTTTGGAGGTGTCGGCTTTACCGTCACTGTCCGTAACCACAACACGCGACCTTCCTGGGTAAAACCCGACGCAGCGGTCACCGAAGGTGCCGGTTACGGGCACCAGCCCCGGTGTTCGGAACGCTTAGGACAAGGACGCACAATCAAGTGAGAAGAGACATAGAAAGCCGGGGGCCACACGATGCCGTCTGACTACGCCAAGTCGCTGGGCGCGCGCCTGCGCGCCATCCGAACCCAGCAGGGGCTGTCCCTGCACGGTGTGGAAGAGAAGTCCCGCGGGCGGTGGAAGGCCGTCGTCGTGGGCTCTTACGAGCGGGGCGACCGCGCGGTAACCGTGCAGAAGCTCGCCGAACTCGCGGATTTCTACGGAGTGCCGGTGTCGGAGCTTCTTCCCGGCGGAGCCGCCCCCAGCCCGCTCGCGCCGGCTCCCAAGCTGGTCATCGACCTTGAGCGGCTGGCGCAACTGCCGAAGGATAAGGCCGGCCCGCTTGCCCGTTATGCCGCCACGATTCAAAGCCAGCGTGGCGACTACAACGGCAAGGTGCTGTCCATCCGGCAGGAGGACCTGCGCTCGCTCGCGGTCATTTATGACAAGTCGCCCGCCGAGCTGACGGAGGAGTTCATCAGCTGGGGTGTGCTCGACGCGGAGGCCCGCCGCGCCGTCGAGTCCTTCTGACCTCCTCCGGGTCCGTACGGCGGTGCCCGCTCCGGGCGGCGCCGGGCGGACTTACCCCTGCGCAGCGTGGCCCGGCGGCGTCTCCGCATCGGGGAGCCGCCGGCACGACTGATTCCCGCCACGCGGGGATAGGCAGGGCATGACGTTTTTCGTGGGCTCCGAGGTGGGCAGGCTGCGCCGGGTCCTGGTCGACATACCCGAACTCGCGCTCAAGCGGCTCACCCCGGGAAACAAGGACGCTCTGCTGTTCGACGACGTGCTCTGGGTGCACCGCGCCCTGGAGGAGCACCACGAATGGTGTGAGGTGCTCGCCGGGCGCGGCGTCACGGTGCACCACCTCGGCGACCTCCTGCGGGAGGTCATCGAGATCCCCGACGCGCGCAAGCACATCCTCGACGGCAGCGTCGACGAGCACTGGTTCGGCCCGCTGGCCGCCGACGCGATCCGCAACACGCTCGACGCCCTCGACGCCGACGCGCTCGCGCCGCTGCTGACCGGCGGGATCACCAAACGCGAGATCATGGAGCTGGGCTGCGACCCGGGCTCCATCGCCTTCCACACGCTCGGCATGGACGACTTCGTCCTCCCGCCGCTGCCCAACCACCTGTTCGCCCGCGACACCTCCTGCTGGGTGTACGACGGGGTGTCGATCAACGCCATGCGCAAGAAGGCCCGCAGGCGGGAGACCGTCAACTACGAGGCGGTCTACCGGTGGCACCCGCTGTTCGCCGCGGGCTACGGCAATCCGGCCGGCGGCGGGTTCAACGTCTGGTACGAGGGCGTGCGCATGGCCCCGGCCACCATCGAGGGCGGCGACGTCCTGGTGCTCGGTGACGGCGCCGTGCTCATCGGCATGAGCGAACGCACCCAGCCGCAGGCCGTGGAGATGCTGGCGATCAACCTCTTCCGGGCGGGGTCGGCGACCCGGATCGTGGCGCTCAACCTGCCCAAGACCCGCGCGTTCATGCACCTCGACACCGTGATGACCAACGTCGACGTCGGCGTGTTCACCAAGTACGCCGGGCTCGGCATGCTCCCGTCCTACACCGTGGAGCCGGGCGACACCGACAAGGAGCTGAAGGTCACCGACCACCCGCCCGAGGACATGCACAAGGCGATCGCGCGGGCCATCGGCCTGGACGACATCAAGGTCCTCACGCCGACCCAGGACGTGCACGCGGCCGAGCGCGAGCAGTGGGACGACGGCTGCAACGTGCTCGCGCTGGAGCCGGGGGTGGTCGTGGCCTACGAGCGCAACACCACGACCAACAACCACCTGCGCAGGAACGGCATCGAGGTCATCACGATCCGCGGCAGCGAGCTCGGCCGCGGGCGAGGCGGCCCGCGGTGCATGAGCTGCCCCCTGGAACGCGACCCGGTCTGATCGGGGCGGCGCAGGCCGGCCGGAGCCGGAGTCAGCCGGCCATGGGCAGGGTGGGGCGGCCGGGCAGGCCGAGGATCGACTCGACCTCGCCGACGAACCTGTCCGCCTCCGCTATGATCTCCTCCGCGTCGTTCTGCGTGACTACGCGAACCATGCCCGCCTCGGCCGCCGCGCGCTTGGTCGCGGTCACCGAGAAGTAGGCCGCCCAGTCCGCGAGCTTGGGCTCGGCCTCCGGCAGCAGCTCCCAGGCGCTGCGCAGCCGTCGCCTGCGGCCGTTCGTGAGCCGCGGACGCGCCGCGAGGATCCCGGCGGCCGCACGGAGAGCCGCCAGATGGGCCGACACGTAGCGGTCGGCGGGGGTGGACCCGGCGGTGGCGTCCGCGAGGCATGCCCTGGCGTTCGCGAGGTGTGCCAGGACCGCCTGCGAGAGCCGGGGCCCGCTTTTCTGATCGTCGTTCTGCTCAGTCATGCCCGCCTCCTTGAGTCGTGGCACTCCGGCGAAGGTCGCCGGTGACTTCACAGTCGCAGACCGCACCGACAATTTCGCCGGCCGGGAGACCCCGCGAACCGCTCGAGATCGCCCCGCGCCTTCCCGCGGGCGGCCGGACGAGGAGCTTCCCCTCTCCCCGTCCGGCTCACGCCGCGGGTCATGCCGCATCCGTCTCCGCCGACGACGAGGGCACGAATCCAACGGGGTGGGCGCGAGCCGCGAGTCCCACGCCCACACCATCGAACATAGATTCGATCATGTCCACTGTCAAGACTGTCAACGAATATGTGTTCGATGCCGGCACCACGAAGCCGGCGGCGGGCGTGGCCGGCGAGCAGGCCGCAGACGACGCCCGGGACCACACCGGCGACGAAGCGGACCGCAGGGGCCGGGCCGTACACGGCGGGCAAGGCGGTTGCGGCGCCGTCGTATTTGACCGATCGTTCCAGAAAGTGTCATGCTCGGACCATGGCCCGTCCCAAGCAGTTCGATCCCGAGCGCGCCCTCGACGCCGCCATGGACGCGTTCTGGCGCAAGGGATACGCGGCGACCTCCGCCCAAGACCTGGTGGACAGCACCGGACTGGGACGGGGCAGCCTGTACAACGCCTTCGCCAGCAAGCACCACCTCTTCCGGGAGGTGCTCCGGCGGTACGAGGAGCAGCGGACGACCTGGCAGGAGGCGATCCTCGACGGGCCCGGGCAGGTCCGGGAGCGGATCCGCGCGGTGATGATGACCATCGTCGAGGAGGAGACCGCCGCCCGGGACGGCCGCCGGGGCTGTCTCGCGGTCAACGCCGCGGTGGAGCTGGCCGGGCTCGACCCGGACGTCACCGCACAGGTGCGCCGTATCTTCGGCCGCGTGGAAGAGGCGCTGTACCGCGCGCTCGCCCGCGCCCGGCAAGACGGCGAGATCGGCGCGGAGAAGGATCCGCGGGCGCTCGCGCAGTTCGTACTCAACGCGATGTACGGCCTGCGGGTCCTGGGCAAGGTCGCGGACCGCCGCACCCTCACCGGCATCGTCGACACGACGCTGGCGGCGCTCTGAGCCGTCGGCGTCGCGCGGGAGCCGGCCCGGCTCGCCCTGATTCTTTAATGAATGTTCCAGAACCGCCGAACGACCGTCCCGAGGAGTGCGATGCCCGTCGCGAACCGCCGCCCCGCTCGCCGTAGCGGGCCCGCTCGCGGCCGTCGCCGGGGGCGTCCCGCGCCGCCGCGCCCGCAGGGGCGGGGCCGCGCCCGCCCGGGCCTGACGGCCACCCCGGCACCCGGACTTTCCCGCCACTCCCGGTCCGCCCGGACCGTCCGACCCTTGGAGGAACACACCAATGACCAGCACCGCGCCGAAGCCCACCGTCGCCGTCCTCGGCACCGGCATCATCGGCTTCCCGGTCGCCCGTAATCTCGCCCGGGCCGGCTTCCCGGTCCGGGCCTGGAACCGCACCCGCGCCAAGGCCGAACCGCTCGCCGAGCACGGGGTGCACGTCGCGGACACGGCCGCCGAGGCCGTCGAGGGAGCCGCGATCGTGCTCACCGTCGTCAAGGACGGCCCCGCCGCGCTGGAAGCCGTCACCGCGGCCGCGCCCTCGCTCGCCGAGGGCACGATCTGGGTGCAGATGAGCACCGTGGGCGACGCCGTCGAGTCGCTGGCCGCCTTCGCCCGCAAGCACTCCCTGGTCTTCGTCGACGCCCCCGTGCAGGGCACCCGCCAGCCCGCCGAGCAGGGCCAGCTCGTCGTCATGGCGGCCGCCGCGCCCGAGGTGCGCGACACGCTCACCCCGCTCTTCGACGCCATCGGCAAGCGGACCATGTGGGTGGCCGACGAGGGCGAAAGCGGCGCCGCCAGCCGCCTCAAGCTGGTCCTCAACTCCTGGGTCATCGCCCTCACCCACGGCATCGGCGAGTCCCTCGCCCTCGCGAAGGGCCTCGGCGTCGACCCCAAGCACTTCGTCGAGGTCGTCAGCGGCGGCCCGACGGACAACGGATACTTCCAGCTCAAGTCCGCCGCCGTCATCTCCGGCGACTACACCACCAGCTTCTCGGTGGACAACGCGGCCAAGGACACCCGCCTCATCGTCGAGGCCGCCCGGCGCGCCGGCGTTCGCATGGACCTGGCCGAGGCCGGTCTCGCCCGCTTCGTCCGCGCCTCCGAGCTCGGCCACGGCGACAAGGACATGGCGGCCGGCTACTTCGCGAGCTTCGGCAAGTAGCCGATCTCACCGCCATCCCGTGGGGTCCTGCGACTCGGCACGGCAAAAAGGCCTCGCGCGATCACCTCGCGCGAGGCCTCTCCGGATGGCCGGGCCGGTGAGCGCCGCCGCCCGAGCGGTCCGCGCTAGCCCTTGAAAGCACCCCTGACGTGCACCGGGACCCCGGTGCCGAGCATGCGCGGCAGGATCTCGGCCACGTTCATGGGCAGCCGTACGCAGCCGTGCGAGGCGGGGTGGAGCGGCACGGACAGCGCGCCGTGGAGCGCGATCCCGCCGTTGAAGAAGATCGGGTTGTACAGCTCCCCGAGGTAGGACCGGTGCCAGCCCTTGACCCGCCAGGTGGTCTTGTAGTCGCCGGTCGGCGTGCGGGCGCTGCCGGAGAACTTCTGACGCCTGCCGTTCCAGGTGACCCACTCGGTGTAGGGGATGCCGCTGCCGCTGGAGATGTGGCTGATCAGCACCGGATCGCCACCCCGATACAGAACCATCACCTGCGTGGTCAGGTTCACCTCGACGCGGGTCGGCTTGCCCTTCGGCACCAGGACCTTGGGCGCCCGGGGGTTCTCCAGCGCCCGCCAGGTGCGGGCGGTGATCGTGCTGGTCGGCTTGATCCCCTGCACCTTCTGGAACGCCCACACCGCCATCAGCGTGGCCGAGCCGTACCGGCCGTCCACGCTGCCGGGCACGTATCCGAGCTGCTTGAGCCGGGCCTGCAGCGCCTTCACCGCGGAGCCCTTGGCGCCGAACCTGAGCGTCTTGCCGGGAGCGGTGAACGACGGATATCCGGCGGCCCGCGCCGGGAACGCCGGGAGCGCGGTCCCGGTGGCCGCCACGGTCTTCGCGATCACGGCTCCCGCCGGCGCGGCGGTGCGCGCCTGCGCCGTGCCGGTGCCGCCGGCGGTCGCCAACGTCACCACCCCCACCGCGACGAGTGTGGCCGCAGCCAGTCGCCGTCGACTGCTCATCATGACCAACCCCTCATAAGGCCCAGTTCCCAATACAAAGGACACACCTTACGGTCCGATTGTCAGTCGCGTGATCGTAAGTGGCCATAAACGGTCCCGTATGTCCTGGCAATCCGTTTAGAGTTGCCTGGTGGCAGAAAAGTTGCATCCGAACGTCGTGCGGGTCCGCGAGGCCCTGCGGGCCCACGGAGTGGCGGGCGAGATCATCGTGCTGGACGAGGCGGCCCCGACGGCCGCGACGGCGGCGGCCCAGCTCGGCTGCGAGGTCGGCGCGATCGCCAACAGCCTGATCTTCGACGCGGACGGCGCCCCGCTGCTGGTGCTGACCAGCGGCGCCCACCGCGTGAACACCGAGCTGGTCGCGCGGCTCGTCGGCGCGGCGAAGGTGCGGCGGGCCACACCGGAGTTCGTACGCGAGCACACCGGGCAGCCCATCGGCGGCGTCGCCCCGGTCGGCCACCCCGCGCCCGTGCGGACGCTGGTGGACACCTGGCTGAGCAAGCACGACGTCGTGTGGGCGGCCGCCGGGCATCCCCACACGGTCTTCCCCACGTCCTACGAGGAGCTGCTGCGCATCACCGGAGGCACCGCCGCAGAGGTGGAGTGACGGCTGCGGGCCGGTCCGGCCTCGCTTTGCTAGTGTGCGACGAGTGATCCGACTGCGACGGGTGGGGCCCGACGAGTTCAAAGCGGTGCTGGACACCGTGCTGGAGATCTACACGGTCGCCATGCGCCCGCCATCGGATCAGCTCGCGGGCCGCATGGCGATCATGCGTAATCACGCCACCTATCCAGATTTCACCTGCGTGCTCGCCGAGAACACGCAGACGTCCGAAATCGCCGGCTTCGCGTACGGCTTTCACGGAGGCCAGGGACAGTGGTGGCATGACGTCGTACGCGGAGCGCTGCAGGACCGGGCCGGGCCGGTCGTGGCCGAGGACTGGTTCGGCGACGCCCTGGAGATCGCCGAGGTCCATGTGCGTCCCGAGTGCCAGGGCCGGGGAATCGGCCGGCGGCTGATCCACGCGTTGTGCGAGGGCCGCCCGGAGCGCACCGCCGTGCTGTCGACGCACGACGCCCCCACGGCGGCCCGGCACCTCTACCGGGAGGTCGGGTTCACCGACCTGATGACCCGGTTCGTCTTCCCGGGCGGCTACGAGGAGTACGCCATCGCCGGCGTACGGCTGCCGCTGCCCGCACCGGCCCGCGAACGCCGGCCGGGCAGGGACCGCGAACACTGACAGACAGGGCCCGCCGACACCGGCCCGGGCGGCGCTCGGACGCCCGCGGAAGCCCGCGGAAGCCCCGGCTCAGCCGGCCACGCCGGCGGGCACGCTGTGCAGCGCCCGGAACACCTCGCGGGTCGCGCTCGACCGGTTGAAGGTGATGAAGTGGATCCCGGGCGCGCCCTCGTCGAGAAGCTCCTGGCACAGCTCCACGGCGTGCTCGATCCCCAGCCTGCGCACCGCGGCCGGGTCGTCGGCGACCGCCTCGAACCGCTCGGCCACCTCCGGCGGGAACGGCGCTCCGGACAGCTGCTCCGACCTGGCGATCGTGCTCATCTGGGTGACGGGCATGATGCCGGGGATGATCGGCGTGTCGCAGCCGTGGGCCGCCACGCGGTCGCGCAGGCGCAGGTAGTCCTCGGCGCGGAAGAACATCTGAGTGATCGCGAAGTCCGCGCCGGCCCGGCACTTCCGCACGAAGTACGCGGTGTCCGACTCGATGGTCGCCGACCTCGGGTGCTTGTACGGGAAGGCGGCCACCCCCACGCAGAACTCGCCCGATTGGCGGATCAGCCGCACCAGCTCCTCGGCGTACATGACGCCCTCCGGGTGCTTGACCCACTCGTCCAGAGGGTTGCCGCCGGGCGGGTCGCCGCGCAGCGCGAGCATGTTGCGCACTCCCGCGTCGGCGAACCTGCCGATGAGGTGGCGCAGCTCGCGGATCGAGTGGTCGACCGCGGTGATGTGGGCGACGGGGGTCAGCGTCGTCTCGTGCGCCAGCCGCTCCACGATGTCCACGGTGCGGTCGCGCGTCGAGCCGCCGGCGCCGTAGGTGACGGAGACGAAGGTCGGGCGCAGCGCCTCCAGCTCGCGGATCGCCCGCCACAACTGGCGCTCCCCCTCGTCGGTCTTCGGCGGGAAAAACTCGAAGGAGAACGAACGCTCGCCCGCGGCGAGCAGTTCGCGAACCGTCGGGACGCGATCGGGAAGCCGCGAGGGCAGACCGAGAGCCATACCCGCAAGGGTACAGCGATGACGATTTTCACCGGCCTCACGGTCTTGCTATGTGGACATTTGCGTGAAGCGAGCGGGTCAGACCACTTATAGGGGATCTGCCGCTGGGTGTCTGGATCATTGCCGGTTAATCTCAGAACATGACCATTTCTGCCGCCTCGCTCGATTTCATCCGTACGGAGGTGGACCGCGCACTCCGGGAGTTCCTCGACCGGCAGCGACCACACTTCGGTGACCCTCATCTGGCCGCCCTGCTGTCCGCCGCTGAGGACTTCCTGTCGGGCGGCAAACGACTGCGTCCGGCCTTCTGCCATTGGGGATGGCGCGCCGCCGGGGGCGGCGACGACCCCGGGCTGCATTTCGCCGCCGCCTCCCTGGAGCTGCTCCAGGCGAGTGCGCTCATCCACGACGACGTGATGGACGCCAGCGACGTGCGCAGGGGGATGCCCTCGGCGCACCGCCGGTTCGAACGGATGCACACCGAGGCGGGCTGGCACGGCTCCGCACGGCAGTTTGGCGAGGGATCGGCCGTGCTGCTGGGAAACCTGCTGCTGGTGTGGTCGGGACAGATGTGGCGCACCAGCGGCCTGGCGCCCGAGGCGCTCGCCGCCGCCCAGCCGGTGCACGATCACATGCTCACCGAGCTGATGTGCGGGCAGTACCTCGACCTGCTCGAACAGGCGCAGGGCGAGAGCACGTTCGACAGCGCGCTGCGGGTGGCCCTTTACAAGAGCGGCAAGTACTCGGTCGAGCAGCCGCTCCGGCTCGGGCTCGTCCTCGCCGCCCGGGCCACGCACGGGTGGATCGACCGGCTCTGCGTGGAGTACGGCCAGCAGGTGGGCATCGCCTTCCAGCTCCGCGACGACATCCTCGGAGTGTTCGGCGACCCGGCGGAGACCGGCAAGCCTGCCGGGGACGATCTGCGCGAGGGCAAGCGGACCGTCCTGATCGCCCGCGCGCTCGCCGCCGCCACCCCCGCCCAGGCGGCGGTCGTACGGACCCTGCTCGGCGACCCCGGCCTGGACGCCGAGGGGATCGGGCGGCTGCGGACGGTCATCGAGGAGACCGGCGCGCTCGCCGCGTGCGAAGGCATGATCAAGCGCTACCTCGACGACGCGCTGCACTCGCTCGACCAGGCGCCGATCGAGGAGGACGCCCGTGAGGCGCTGGCGGCCCTGGCCGTCGCCGCCACCTCCCGCCGCACCTGACCGGACGCGCCGCGCCCTGGCCGTCGTGTCGCCTCCCGCCGCGCCCCGGCGCGGCGGGCGGGCCCGTGCGCCGCGTCCCGGCACGCCCGCCCGTCCGGGCCACCGTCCGGCCGTGAGCGTACGGCGGCTCAGAGCGGGACGGCGGACAGCCGGGCCTTGAGCGCGGCGGCCGCGGCACCGGGATCGTCGGCCTCGGTGATGGCCCGGACGACCACGACGCGGCGCACGCCGTGCGCCATCACCTCGTCGAGGTTGCCCAGGTCGATGCCGCCGATGCCGAACCACGGCCGGTCGGCGCCCAGCCGCGCGGCGTGCTCCAGCAGCGCGGGGCCGGGCGCGGGACGGCCCGGCTTGGTGGGCGTGGGCCAGATCGGCCCGCAGCAGAAGTAGTCGACGCCCGGCTCCACCGCGGCGGCCGACGCCTCGGCCGCCGAATGCGTGGACCTGCCGATGAGCACGTCGGGGCCGAGGATCTCCCGGGCCACCGGCACCGGGAGGTCGTCTTGGCCGAGGTGCAGGATGTCGGGCCGGGCGGCGTACGCCACGTCCGCCCGGTCGTTGACCGCGAGCAGCGCGCCGTGCCGGTCGCAGGCCGCGCGGAAGACCTCGAGCAGAGCGAGCTCCTCGCGGGCCTCCAGGCCCTTCTCCCGGAGCTGGACGATGTCCACCCCGGCGGCGAGGACCGCGTCGAGGAACTTCTCCAGATCGCCGCGGTCCCTCCTGCCGTCGGTGCAGAGGTAGAGCCTGGCCTGCGCGAGCCGCTGTCGCCGGATGTCGTTCACCCGACCACAATGCCACGCGGCGGCGTGGTCAGAAGCCGAGGGCCTGTGCCCTGCGCTTGACCTCGGTGTGCCAGCCCTTGACGATCGCCTCGATCGGCGACCCCGGCAGCGAGTCGTCCGGTGTGAACAGCCACCGGATCGACTCCACCTCGTCGTATCCGGCGTCCGACAGCAGGGTGAGCGTGCCGGACAGGCCCTTGAGCACCTCGCCTCCGGCGATGAACACCGCCGGAATCTGCGGCTCACCGCTTCCGCTGCGCCGTACTCCGACGAGCTTTTTGTCCTTGAGGAGTTGCTTGGCGCGGCCGACGCTGAGCCCCAGCTTCTTGGCGGCCTCCGAGAGGGGGAGCCATTCCCCTACGAGCTGGTCGGTCTCCCGGTCGATCTGCGCAACAGTAAGCGTCACGAAACCACCATTACCACAGGCGAGCTGCCGGGAAACACCTCGATTACGCCATAATGCAGTCGCGGAGCGGCACGGCCGGATCGGCCACCCGCAGGGGATCGAGCCGCTGCCCGCTCTCGACGAGCCGGCGGCCCTGCACCACGTCACGCGGCCGGTCGACGGTGAGCACCGCCGCCAGCCGGTCCTCCGGCGTCAGCCAGCACACCGCCCACTTCGGGTCCCTGCGCGGGTCGCCGCGCAGCAGCATCCGGTCGCCCGCCTTCCGGTGACCGGCGAACTGCACCATGTGGCCGAACTGCTCCGACCAGAAGTACGGCACGGGGTCGTAGACCGCCGGTTCGCCCAGCAGGGTGGCGGCGGCCGTGTCGGGGGCCTGGAGCGCGGTGTCCCAGTGCTCGACCCGCAGGCGGGTGCGGAACCTGCGCGACCACCAGCTCGCGCAGTCGCCCACCGCGACCACGTTGGGCAGCGACGTGCGCAGGTGCTCGTCGACGACCACTCCGTCGTCCAGCCGGACCGCCGAGCCCTTCAGCCAGTCGACGGCCGGGCGCACCCCGATGCCGCTGACGATCACGTCGGCCTTCACCCGGGCGCCGGACATGAGCGTGAGGCCGTCCGGGTCGACGGTCCCGACCATCGCGCCCAGGCGCAGCTCGACGCCGGCCCGCGCGTACCAGTCGATGGTGTGGCTGCCGACGGCGGGCCCGAGCGCCGCGGCCAGCGGGCTCTCCCCCGCCTCCACCACGGTCACCGTGCACCCGGCCTTCGCCGCGGCGGTGGCGACCTCGGCGCCGATCCATCCGGCCCCGACGACGGCCACGCGGGCGCCGGGGACCAGGCGCTCGCGCAGCGTCAGCGCGTCCTCGATCGTGCGCAGCACGTGCTGGCGGCCCTCGCCGCGCAGCCGGATCGGGGTGGCGCCGGTGGCGATGACCAGGCCGTCGTACTCCAGCTCGCCCTCGGTCGTCTCCAGCACGCCGTCGCGCAGGCCCTTGGCGGCCGTGCCGAGGCACAGCCGTACGTCGAGGGCGTCGAGGTCGGAGTCGACCACGGTGGAGTCGGTCTCCCCGAGCAGCACCGCCTTCGACAGCGGCGGACGGTCATAGGGGCGATGGTGTTCCTCCCCGACGAGCGTGATCCGGCCGGTGAACCCACGGGCCCGCAACGCCTCGATGCTCCGCACGCCGGCCAGGCCGGCACCCACCACCACGACGTGATCCACAATTTGACCATAGATTGTCAACGGGGGCGCTGGCCAACGGGCCCCCCATAACGAGTTGGGCACTTGACGCGCACCGCCGCAGAGGCCCGCGTTGTGAGGCGGCCCCCGCCCTCACCGGATCACCCGCAGCCGGATGTTCGTCGCGTGCGGCACGTGCGTGACGCCGGTCCGCTCCCGCCGTACGCGAGCCCCGCCGGAGCGGGAAGCACTGCGCGGCGACGTCGGCGCCCGGCACGTTGACGTACTTGCCGCCCGCGGCGGCCTTGGCCGCCTCGACGGCGGCGTGCGAGTCGCACGGCCCCCATACTCGCCGGTCCGGCGATCGGCCGCGATGGACCGCGTACTACGCTTGTTCGGGTAAGACGCGCGGGAGCCCGGCGGACCGGGCTGAGAGGAGAGCGCGAGGCTCTCGACCGCCCACGACCTGATCCGGGTAATGCCGGCGAAGGGAGCGCTGTGTCCCATACACGGCCATCCGGTGCCCAGTCCGGTTACGACGTCGTGATCGTGGGGGGCGGCGTGGCCGGCCTGGCCACCGCCTGGCGCGTGGCGCGGCGGGGCCTGTCGGCGGCCGTGGTGGACCCGGCGCCGGGAGGCGGCGCCACCCACGCGTCGGCCGGGATGCTCGCGCCGGTCAGCGAGGTGACCTACACGGAGGAGCCGCTGCTGCGGCTCGGCCTCGCGTCGCTGGCGGCCTGGCCGGCGTTCCGCGCGGAGCTGGAGGACGAGACCGGCGCCGATCTCGACTACCGGACCGAAGGGACGCTGGAGGTCGCCCGCAGCGCGGACGACATGGCCTACCTCGACGACCTCGCGGCCTTCGAGCGGACGCTGGGCCTGCGGGTCGAGCGGCTCACCGGGCGCGAGTGCCGCTCCTTCGAGCCCATGCTCGCCCCCTCCGTACGCGGCGGGCTGCTGGCCCGCGACGACGCCTGGGTCAACCCCCGCAAGGTCGTGCGCGCCCTGCTCACGGCGTTCGAGAAGGCGGGCGGCACGCTGGTGCCCGAGCGCGCCGCCGGGATCGACGCCCCCGAGACGGGCGGACCCTCCGTACGGCTGGAGTCCGGCGACGCCGTCGCGGCCGGCCGGGTCGTCGTGGCGGCCGGGTCGTGGTCGGCGTCCCTGCTGCCCGGCCTGCCGGTGCGCCCGGTCAAAGGCGAGATCCTCCGGCTGCGCGGGCCCCGCGGGTTCCTCACCCGGTGCGTCCGGGGGCTGGTGCACGGCTCCCCCGCCTACCTGGTCCCGCGGGGCGACGGCGAGATCACGCTGGGCGCCACGTCCCAGGAGCTGGGGTACGACATGCGGGTCACCGCCGGGGGCGTGTACGAGCTGCTGCGCGACGCCCGCGAGCTGGTGCCCGGCATCACGGAGCTCGAACTGACGGAGACCACGGTCGGCTTCCGCCCGGGCACACCGGACAATCTGCCGCTCATCGGCCCCGCGGGGCCGCCCGGCGTGTTCGCGGCGACCGGGCACGGGCGCAACGGGGTGCTGCTGGCGCCGATCACCGCCGACATCATCGCCGCGTTCCTCACCGGCGACGAGGTGCCACCGGTCGCCGGGTTCTGCGATCCAGGGAGATTCGGGCAATGAAAGTCATGATCAACGGAGCCGCGGCGGAACTGCCGGACGGCGCGATGGTCGGCGACGCCGTACGGACCCTCACGTCCCTCACGTCCGGCGTCGCGGTGGCGGTGAACGGCGAGGTGGTGAGCCGGAGCGCCTGGGACTCCACGCCGGTCGCCGACGGGGACGCCGTCGAGGTGCTGACGGCGGTGCAGGGAGGATGACCATGACCGACGACGTCTTCGTGCTGGGCGGGGAGAAGTTCACCTCGCGGCTCATCATGGGCACCGGCGGGGCGCCCTCGCTTGAGGTGCTCGACCAGGCGCTGGAGGCGTCCGGCACCGAGCTGACCACCGTCGCGATGCGCAGGCTCGACCCGGCCTCCCGGGGCTCGGTGCTCGACGTGCTGCGCGCCCGCGGCATCAAGGTGCTGCCGAACACCGCGGGGTGCTTCACGGCCGGCGAGGCCGTGCTGACCGCCCGCCTGGCCCGCGAGGCGCTGGAGACCAACTGGGTCAAGCTGGAGGTCATCGCGGACGAACGGACCCTGCTGCCCGACCCGATCGAGACCTTCGAGGCCGCCGAGCGGCTGGTCGCCGACGGCTTCGTGGTGCTGCCGTACATCGGCGACGACCCGGCGCTGGCCCGCAGGCTCCAGGACGCCGGATGCGCGGCGGTGATGCCGCTCGGCGCCCCCATCGGCTCCGGGCTGGGTATCCGCAACCCGCACAGCATCGAGCTGATCGTCGAGGCCGCCACGGTCCCGGTGATCCTCGACGCCGGCATCGGCACGGCCAGCGACGCCGCGCTCGCGATGGAGCTGGGCTGCGACGCCGTGCTGCTGGCCAGCGCCGTGACGCGGGCGCACCGGCCGGACCTGATGGCGGCGGCCATGCGGCAGGCGGTCACGGCCGGGCGGATGGCCCGCCTCGCCGGGCGCATCCCCCGCCGCCGCTACGCCGAGGCGTCCTCCCCCGCCCGCCAGGTCTGACAGCCCCGACGCCGTCCCGAGGCCGGACGCCCGTCATCCCCCGCCGGGCGGGCCGTCCGCGCCCTCCTGAACCCGCCCGGCGTGGGCTCCGTACCGCGCCCCCGTCACCCGCCGCGACCGGCGCCCGATCTCCGTCTGGTAGGCCCGGTTTTCGCAAGCGGCACGGCTTTTCGGACGGGACGGGAGGCGCCCGAATAGGTCTCGGTTTGGGATTAGGGAACACGGCGAGCGGCAAATCACCCGTAAACTCTGGCGGGTGGACACGACGCTAACCGACCCGCTCGTGGGGCAGTTGCTCGATGGGCGCTACCGCGTCGAGTCCCGGATCGCCCGGGGTGGCATGGCCTCCGTCTACCTGGCTCTGGACGTCCGGCTCGACCGCACGGTCGCCGTCAAGGTGATGCATCGCTCGCTTGCGGAGGACCCGCAGTTCGTGCGGCGGTTCATCGGCGAGGCCAAGTCGGTGGCCAGCCTCTCGCACCCCAACATCGTGCAGGTCTTCGACCAGGGCACCGACGGAGCGAACGTCTACCTGTCGATGGAGTACGTCCCCGGCAGGACGCTGCGCGACGTCTTGCGCCGGCGCGGCCGGCTCCCGGCCCGCGAGGCCCTGGAGATGGTCATCCCGGTGCTGGCCGCCCTCGGCGCGGCCCACCAGGCCGGGCTCATCCACCGGGACGTCAAGCCCGAGAACGTGCTGCTCGCCGACGACGGGCGGGTGAAGGTCGTGGACTTCGGCCTGGCCCGCGCGATCGAGGCGACCAACCAGACCAAGACCGGCATGATGATCGGCACGATCGGCTACATGTCGCCCGAGCAGGTCACGACCGGCACCGCCGACGCCCGCAGCGACGTGTACGCCACCGGGATCATGCTGTTCGAGCTGCTCACCGGGCGGCAGCCGTACGCGGGCGAGACGCCCATGGCGGTCGCCTACCGCCACGTGCACGAGAGCGTCCCCGCGCCGTCCTCGATCGTGCCCGACGTTCCGCCCTCGATCGACGCACTCGTCCTCGCGGCCACGGACAAGGACCCCGCCGCGCGTCCGGCGGACGCGACCGCCATGCTCGTCGCCGCCGTCGAGGTGCACCGTACGCTGCCGAAGACCGGGCACACCGGCGCCCACGCCGCCCCCCTCGGGACCGGGGACACCGGTGCCCACAGCGGCGTGCGGACGGGCGGGCACCGGACCCTGCCGCCGCACGGCGAGGCGTCGTCGTTCGGCACGGCACAGCACGCCCTGGCGGAGCCCGAGCCGCTCGGCCAGACGATGATCCAGCCGCGCACGGAGCTGCTGACCGGCCCCACCGAGGTGGAGCGACCCCGGGCACGCGGGAGCCGGACCGTCTGGTTCCTGGCCGCGCTGGCCCTCGTCATGGTGGCCGGCATCGCCTTCACCGGCTGGTGGTTCTCCCAGGGCCGCTACACGAAGGTCCCCGACCTGGTGGACAAGCCGATCACGGTCGCCAGGCTGGAGGCGCAGCAGGCCGGTTTCGAGGTCCGGATCGGCGAGGCGCGGTTCGACGACAAGGTGCCGAAGGACGTCGTCCTCGACACCGATCCGGGAGCGGGCGCCGAGGTGGTCAAGGGCGCCGTGCTCACCCTGATCCCGTCGGCCGGCCCGCAGACGATCGCCGTACCGGCGGTCGAGGGCCTCAGCCTGGCGGACGCCCGCGCGAAGATCGCCGAGGCCGGGCTGACCCCCGGGCGGGTCAGCAAGAGCGCGAGCGACACCATCCCCCGCGACCAGGTCATCCGTACCAACCCGCCGGTGGGCAAGCGCGTCAAGAAGGGCGGCACGGTCAACTTCGTCGTCAGCGCGGGCCTGCTGATGCCGGACGTCACGCAGATGATGCGTGACCAGGCGGAAAAGCTCCTGCGGGAGAAGGGCTTCAACGTCCAAGTCGACGAGACCGCCGACGACACCCCGCCGGGCACGGTGATCGCCCAGGACCCCTCCGGCGGCGCCGAGGTGGTGGCCGGGCAGACCGTCCACCTGACGGTGTCGCGCGGCCCGGATCAGGGCTTCCACTGGCCGTGGGAGGTCAACCCCGCCGATCCCAACCAGACTCCGCCCACCGTCGTCAACGTGCCCAACGTGATGTTCAAGTCCGTACGGGACGCGGTGAACGAGCTGAAGGCGGCCGGTTTCACGGTCAAGGTCCGCAGGGTGGTGGGCACGGACCGCGTGGTCGGCGAGAACCCGCTCGGCCAGCAACCGCCGGGCACCACCATCACCCTCTGGCACTGACCCCGGGCGACCGGGCACGCCCGGTGCGGACCGGCCGCCGCACGAAGGGCCCGGGCGGGGCCTGCGGTGCTCGGTAAGCGGGCGGCCGTCGGTGTACGCCCGGGATTCGCCGCCGTGCGGGCGGCCTCAAGAGGCCAGGGTGCCGAGAAGGCGGAGGCGGGCGAGGCCGCCGTCGGGGTAGATGTCGAGCCGGGCGTGGGTGATCCGGCGGTCGTCGTCGAAGCGGAAGCGGTGGCGGGTGTCGGGCTGGAGGCGTGTCTTGGGCAGCAGCGTGAACCAGGCGTCCTCGTCCTCCAGCGGCGCCCGGCCGGCGTCCGCGCCCTTCAGGGACGCCCAGCCGGGGGCGTTGAAGATCAGGTTGGTGGTGTCGATCTCGGCGACGGCCACCCGGCCGGGCCCGGCCAGGGCGACGACGAGCCAGTCGTTGCCGCCGTCGCGGCGGCGGGCGGTCTCCCAGCCCTCGGCCTGGTTGCGGGCCAGGCCGGGGGCGAGGACGTTGTTCGGCGAGGAGTAGAACGCGTCGGAGCAGGCGGTGACCAGGCCGCCGTTCTCCAGCGCGGCCAGGTCGATGGTGAGGCCCTCCAGGAACGCCCGGTCGGGCACGACCCGGCCGTGGACCCGCAGCCGCGCGACGCCGCCGTCGGGGAAGATGTTCAGCCGCACGTGGGTGAAGCGGCGGGGGTCGGTCACGGCGAACTCGTGCACCGCGTCGCCCTTCAGCGGGCTCTTCGGCACGATCTCCACCCAGCCGTCCAGCTCCTCCGGCGCGGGGTAGCCCTCGGCCGCGCACGCCTCGACCGACGCGTACGGAGGGTAGTTGCCGCGGAACCACGAGGTGTCCACCACGACGCCGTGGATGACCCCCGGCATGCCGAGCCGGACGATCGCCCAGTCGTGGCCGGGCTCGCGCCGCCGCCGGGTCTCCCAGCCGTCGTAGACCTGGCCCTTGCCGCCGAAGGTGTGCGGCCGGAACTCGGCGGGTCCCGGCCGGATCAGGGCCTCCCGTCCGGCGAACGACTCGTCGTTGGCGGCCACGACCGATCCGCCGTACGTGCGCAGGGCGAGGTCGGGCAGGTGGGTGAAACCGGTCATCGCGCTCCCCTCCTGAGCAGTCGCCCGCGCGGCGTGGCGGGATCGACGGGCGCGCCGCGCAGCCAGGCGGTGCGTACGACGCCCGTCAGCCGCGCACCGTGGTACGGGCAGATCGGGTTGCGGTGGTGGAGCTCCGCGACGTCCACGGTGAACTCGGCGTCGGGGTCGAAGGCGACCAGGTCCGCGTCGGCGCCCACCCGGATCGCCCCCTTGTACGGCAGGCCCGCCAGGCGGGCCGGTCCCTCGGCCATCCAGCGCGCCACGTCGGCCAGGCCGTACCCGCGGGCGCGGGCCGCGGTCCACACCACGGGCAGGCCGACCTGGAGCGAGGAGATGCCGCCCCAGGCGGCGGCGAAGTCGGGCACCTTGAGATCGGGCGTCGACGGGGAGTGGTCGGAGACGATCCCGATCAGCACGCCCTCGCCGAGCGCCCGCCACAGCGCGTCGCGGTTGGCGGCTTCCCTGATGGGCGGGCAGCACTTGTAGGCGGGCCCGGTGACCTGCTCGGCCGCCAGCGTCAGGTAGTGCGGGCAGGTCTCGGCGGTGACGCGCACCCCGGCCGACCGGGCGGCGCGCAGCGGTTCCACGCAGGCGGCGGCCGACACGTGCACGATGTGCGCCCGCGCGCCGGTCTCCGCCGCCAGGGCGATCACCTGCTCCACGGCCCGCCGCTCGGCCTCCTGCGGGCGGGAGCGCAGGAAGTCCTCGTACGCCGGGCCGCCGGGGTCGGACAGCAGGGCGGGGTCCTCGGCATGGACGATCAGCAGGCCGTCGAAGTCCGCCACCTCCGTCAGCGCGGCACGCAGCCCGTCGCGGTCGAGCGCGGGGAACTCCTCCACGCCCGACGGGGACAGGAAGCATTTGACGCCCGCCACCCCGGCCTCGTGCAGGGGCCGCAGGTCGGCGAGGTTGCCGGGGATCGCACCGCCCCAGAAGGCGACGTCCACGTGGCAGCGCCCCTCGGCGGCCTTGCGCTTGACCTCCAGCGCCGCCACGTCCACGGTCGGCGGCAGCGAGTTCAGCGGCATGTCCACGATCGTGGTCACGCCCCCGGCCGCCGCCGCCCTGGTCGCGGTGGCGAAGCCCTCCCAGTGGGT